>JBBQRB010000063.1:0-14878 GCA_038215315.1 Pseudanabaenales cyanobacterium | reverse complement strand
GCGGCACTTCAAAAATTTTATGTGTCCCTTTTAACGCCTAACTCGGCTGTAGGACAAACCCAAGATGTGATGGGCGGCGCTTTGCGCCGCCAATCACTTCTTGGGTTTGCGTCTCAATATACAAAGCCCCAAAGAGATGCGGCGCGGAGCGCCGCATATCTTTGGGGCTTTGCGACAGCTTTACAGCAATTTTTGAGCAAACGAACCACAATAAAAATTTTGAAAGGGTTGCTTTGCAACCCTTTCAAAATTTTTATTGGTTCTGGTTTGAGCGCAAAGCAACATTGACTGAGCGAAGCCGAAGCCATACAAACTTGGTGAGATATTTTTAAATTAAAAACCTTTGTGGAGACAGAGTCTCAATTATTTGATCGGGTTCACCCTTGACATATTTGGCAAACCTTTGTGACAAGGTTGGTACATAGACAGTGGGGCTAGTAAACCCTGTAAATAGGTTGAGACTCTCATAGCCTTGCACAGCACCAATTAGAGGCAAATTGTCGCCACTAAAAGCAACTAGGCAGTTGCGCCACTTGCCTGACAAATTAGCAATCTTTGGCAAGATGTTGGTCACAGACTTGCGGATGTCCGCTTCACTTTTTACAGAGTCGATCGCGGCATGGGGATCAGTTAAAACACGACTAAGTTGCCCGAACCGAATACGGCGATCGCTAAATTGAATCGCTCCCGCATCAACGGAAGGTGGCAACAGTTCATTTCCCGCAACATTCCACAGGGTTTCATTTTTAGGATTGGTGGTTTCGGCTTCTAGGGTATAGCGTTTGGTATCGGCAGGCATTACCATTGAGCGCAGTTCTAAATCTGTAGGTTCAGAATCGATCGCCTCAGCATGGGTGAAGTAGACTTTTACTTCAATTCCCGACTCCTTGAGCAAGGCCCGAGACAGTCCCCCTGCACAAATAGCAACTTGCTCACTGGCAAAATCACCCTGTTCTGTTTTTACGCCAGTTACGCGATCGCCTAAAATTAGCAACTGACTAACTTTGCTGTAAATAACCTCACCACCTAACTTCTGAAAAGCTTGGCTATGAGCCTTGGCAAAACTATCAAGATTAATATGCGCGTGGGGCAGTAGCAATGCGCCGCCGATGTGACTGACATCTAGAAGCGGCTCTCTTTCGGCTGATTCTTGGGCATTTAGCAATGTCGGCGCGATCGCACATTTGGCATATTGTTTGAGAATCTCTTGTGGATCAGCGTCAGGCTCTAGGGTGAGCAGTAAATCTAGCTCCCGAAACTCTGTAGTACTTCCCAACTCAGCAGATAATAATTTTTGTCGAGCAATGCCCTCTTGGGCAAGTTGCTGCGTCATTGGTGTAGTCGCCGCCCAATAGGAAATACCGCCATAGCCAAGGCTGCTACCACCTTGCAACTGCTGATGTTGTTCAATTAACAAGACTGAGAAACCAGCTTTTTGTAGCTCATAACTAAGGGATATGCCAGTAATGCCACCGCCAATTACAATCCAATCATGCATTACTTTCTATCTCTTGCAGTTCTATAGTTTCTAAAATGTCCAATCCACTTCCTTGATGTTCTGTCTTCACCCATTTTAGACGCTTCGGCAAAATACACATCCTCAATGTGACGCTGCCAATTACAGGAATCCAGTGCAACATATAGATCATTCCCGAAACGGTTTGCAAAATTGCGGTTCGCCAAGATACTCGATAGGAGCGTCTGAGTCCGAATGCCATCGTTATAGAACTTAAAAATAGAGAGAATCCCGCGATCGCAGGCAACATCGGGCTATCTCCTAAAATAAGTGCCGTGATCGTGTCAGGGATAAAAGCGACCGTGAGTAAATATTGATTGATGTAGAACAAAGAGGCATCAAAGGTTTTTAGGAATCCCATCTGTCCGCTTAGCAGCAGACTCCAATAGTCTAGATAGCGCTGAAAGCCTCCCTCAGCCCAGCGATTGCGCTGATTCCAGAGCTGTTTGACTGTGAGGACTCCTTCTTCTTGCACCGCAGGAAAATACAAACAAGCAATATTCCATTGGTGTAAATGCAATCGAATCGTTAGGTCAAGGTCATCGGTAATGGTTTGCTCATTCCAGCCGCCGCAGTCATCTAGAGCGGTACGTCTTACAAATTGTCCATTACCGCGCAATTCCCCAGTGCCGCCCACTCTGATGCGTAAATCTTGCAGACAGAGATCTAGGGCCATTTCGGCTGACTGTCCTGCCGTCCACCAGTTCTTGGTAGCATTGGTAATTGATTTGCGTAATTGTACTGCGCCTGTTTTTGGTTGCTGAAACACGGGAATAAGCGATCGCAGCACGTCATTAGGAACGATAGCATCGGCATCAAAGACCCCAATGATGTCGCCCTTGGCTAAAGCCAAAACTTGATTTAAGGCTCCTGATTTACCACCCTGAGCATTTTCACCGCGCCTGAGAGTTCTTAAATGTGCATATTTGGGCTTGAGTAATTCAAGGACTTCGGAAGTGCGATCGCTGCTATTGTCATCGACAATCCACACCTCAAAGCGATCGCTAGGATAGTCTAGCTGACAGAGATTTTTTACCAAGTTTCCGATCACGGTTTCTTCATTTTTGGCTGACGCTAACAATGAAAAGAAGGGTAAATCTTGGTCTGTAGTTTCAGTTTTTGCAATTTCAGTTTCATCTGCTGCCGCGATCGCGGGCAAGGGCGGCGCAAATATTAATCTTAAAGCTTGAACACTAAATAACCCTAACAGCAGCCAGCGACTCCAAGGTGCGAAGTGCATACCAATTGTCGCGGAGTAGACAATTGTTAAAGCAATGATCGTTTTTAGTCTACGGCGATCGCCTCCCGTCTGAAGGCTGCTACGCAAGTCAGTCTCGTGCATTTGACGTTTTAATATATTGCGAAATGTTTAGTTTGAATACAATCAGGATAGCGCTTTTCATTGGCTGTTTTTTTGTAATTGCTCAAAACCAAAAAGTAAAGTTGTGGCGCAATGTGCCACAACTTTACTTTTGGTTTTGATTAGAGACTTCGCTCAGCCAACGGTATATGTTGTTTGAGCGGAGTCGAATCTCTACTTTTTAGGTTTTGAGCGACTAGTATAGTAAAAGTTAAACCAAAATTAAAACCTACAACTTAATGTTCGGCTTCCTAAAACGTAAATTTCGCAAAAGAATCGCACGCATCGAGATTACTGGAGCGATCGGATCGGGTACTCGTACTCGCGTTCTCGAGGCCCTTGAATTTGTAGAAGAGCAAAAATTTCCTGCCTTACTTCTCCGTATCGATAGTCCTGGGGGAACTGTTGGCGATTCTCAAGAAATTTATGCAGCACTCAAACGGCTCCGCGAAAAGGTGAAAGTGGTGGCTAGCTTTGGCAATATTTCTGCTAGTGGCGGCGTGTATATAGGTGTGGGCGCAGACTATATCATCTCTAACCCTGGCACAATCACAGGTAGCATCGGTGTAATTTTACGTGGTAATAATATTGAGAAATTGCTAGATAAAATTGGCGTTTCTTTTAAAGTGATCAAATCTGGAACTTACAAGGATATTCTCTCCTTTGATCGGGAAATCACCCCCGAAGAAAGAACGATCTTACAGGACTTAATTGATAGCAGCTACAACCAATTTGTGGGAACCGTTGCCGAGGGTCGCAAACTCAGCCCTGCAACTGTCCGCTCCTTTGCTGATGGTCGAGTTTTTACAGGCGAGCAAGCAGTAAGTTTAGGATTAGTCGATCGCCTTGGCACTGAAGAAGATGCTAGACAATATGCCGCCGAATTAGTGGGGCTAGATCCTAAAAATACCAAAGTATTTACGATTAAGCCGCCTAAATCCTTTGCTAGCAAATTTTTGCCTGGTGGATCTGACAGTGCGATCGCCCGTCTGCAATTTGAAGCAGAAACAAGTGGAATGCCGCTCTGGATGTGGCAGTAGATATAGCTGACAAATCTAAAACACAGAAACAAGTTGCGGCGCTTCGCGCCGCAACTTGTTTCTCTTTTTTATGTCCAAGGCTAACTACGGTTACATTTTGAGGTGTGGGTTTGCCACACCTCAAAATATTAGTTAAAGTGTCGCCATAAATTTGAGCGCAGAATCACGAATTAATTGCTTCTCTGAATCGGGCTTCTTGCCATAAGTGCTGACCATAAGTGAGACTCGACCGTTTTCAGCAAAGCTCTCGCGATGTTGATCAACAAAGTGCCAATACAAGTAATTAAATGGGCAAGCGCGATCGCCAACTTTCTCTTTAACGTCATATTTGCACTTAGAGCAACAATCACTCATCTTATTAATGTAGTTTCCTCCAGAAACATAGGGCTTTGAAGCTAAAATCCCACCATCTGCAAAGGTAGACATCCCCAAAACATTTGGCAACTCTACCCATTCATAAGCATCAATATATGCCAACCAAAACCATCTACTTAATTGTCGTGGATCGGTATTAGTCAGGTTACTAAAATTACTCAATACCATCAAGCGCTGAATATGATGGGAATAACCGTAATTTAAAACATTGGTTATGGCATCTCGCATACAGGCTAATTCTGTATTTGCATTCCAATAAAGCTCTGGCAGATTGTTAGTAAATTTAAAATAGTTGTGTTCGCGAGCTGCTGGCATTTGCGCTTCATAATAAACACGAATATACTCCCGCCAACCAAGAATTTGTCTAACAAAGCCTTCTACAGAATTTAGGGGTACTAAGTTATTTTCATGATTGTTTTTATAGGCAGCGATCGCCATCTCGCAGATTTCTTGTGGTCTCAACAAGCCATTATTTAGGTAAACCGATAATACAGAATGAAAAAGAAATGGTTCACCTGTTTTGATCGCATCTTCGTAAGCGCCAAAATTAGCCAAACGAGACTCAATAAATAAATTCGCTAAATCTAGAGCTTGCTCACGAGTGACCGCATAACCAAACTTATCTAACTTTCCAAAAGCATCAGGTAAATATTCTTTTACAAAGTCAATTACTTCTTGAGTAATTTCATCTATGGCAATTTCAGGTATTTCAGGAATTGCCATCTTTTTAGGCAAGCTCTTACGGTTTTCTTTGTCATAATTCCAACTGCCCCCGATCGGTTTGCCATTTTCCATTAAATAACCAGTCTGCTTGCGGAGTTCTCGATAAAAGGTTTCTAGACGATAGCCCTTTTTAATTTTAGACTTAAACTTTTCAGCATCGGCAATAAAAAAACTATTGGGAATTTGCTTGACACGATCATCAAACTTGTCCACTAATACATTAAATTGCGATCGCGTATCCCACTCAGATGGCTGCATATAAGTAAACTCTAAATTAGGATACTCAGCTAAGAGATTATCTAAAGCATCGGCATGAAACCCTTCAGTAAATAGGTTTAGTACGGGAAATCCCTTCTGATGACAAGCGATCGCAAAATGCCTTTGAGCGCTAAAAATATAGACTAATTTCTGCTTATGGTGAGGGATAATCGTCGCATATTTCAAAGATTCCACAAGTATAATTAGTGGCTTTTGAGCAAGTAATGCTTCAGGAAAAGCCTCTAAATTTAGCTGATCATGGAGTATAAATAGGGCGCGATCGCTACTATGTAATTTTAATTTTAGTTGTTTAGAAATTGGAGAGTTATCAATTGCTGATAGAAATACACTGGCAGTTTCTAGCATAGTAAGTTTATTGTCTCTTAAAGCTTTGCAGATAAGTAGGTAAGCAAAAGAAAACCAAAACCCAAAAAGCTGTAACGCACGCGCTACAGCTTTTTGGGTTTATGCTACTTAGCTAAACCACTGTGGCGTAATAGTGGTGCAGTGCTAGGCTCGCGTCCACGGAAAGTCTTGAATACTTCCATAGGATGCTTGCTGCCGCCAAGAGCCAAAACAGTATCGCGATAGAGCCGACCTGTCGAAGCGATCGCCTGTTCATCTTCCAGCCCTGCCTCCTCGAAAGCAGCAAAGGCATCAGCACTGAGGACTTCAGCCCACTTGTAGCTGTAGTAACCAGCAGCATAGCCACCCGCAAAGATATGTCCAAAAGAGCAAAGGAAGTTGTCCTCTGGCAAGGGTTTAATCACCATTGTGTTTTCAGCAAGGCGCGATCGCAACTGCAATACAGTCTCACTGCCGCCAACTTGGTAGCGATGGTGTAGCTCTATATCCACAAGGCTAAAGTGCAACTGCCGCAACATTGTCGAACCACTCATATAATTCTTCGAGTCAACCAACTTTTGATAGTAGCTCTCAGGCAAAGTTTCCCCTGTCTCATAATGCTTTGCCATGTTAAAAAGAGTGGCGCGGTCATAGCACCAGTTTTCCATAAATTGACTCGGAAGCTCGACCGCATCCCATTCCACATTGTTAATCCCTGAAGCTCCAGCATAGTCAACCTTGGTTAGCATATGCTGCAAGCCATGACCAAACTCATGAAAGAGGGTTTCTACTTCGCCAAAGGTCATCAAACTGGGTTTGCCATCTACAGGAGGGGATTGGTTGCAAATGAGATAAGCAACTGGTAAACGGGTAATTGGCTTACCATCTTCAATCACCTTGGCGCGTCCGATGCAGTCGTTCATCCATGCACCGCCACGCTTTTCAGCAGGACGACTATATGGATCGAGATAGAAATAAGCGATCGCTTGATTAGTCTCGTTTTGAATCTCAAAGAAGCGCACCGCTTCATGCCAAATCGGAGCTTGACCATCTGCGGCAATAACGTTAATCCCAAATAGACGCTTAACCAATGTAAATAGCCCTTCCAGAACTTGAGGCAATGGGAAATAAGGGCGCAACTCTTCCACAGTAAAGTTAAATTTAATTTCTCGCTGACGCTCTGCCCAATACGAAGTATCCCAATGCTTTAGTTCAATAGTTTCTCCTTGAGACTTAGCAAACTCTTTGAGTTCTTCAAATTCTGAAACTGCCGCATTGTAGCTAGACTGGCGCAATTCTTCCAGCAACTTCTCCACTGCATCGACAGTAGGAGCCATCTTACGGGCAAGGCTCAACTCTGCATAGGTAGAGTAACCAAGCAGATTCGCTTTCTGTTGGCGCAATTCTAGAATGCGATCAATTAAAGGAGAATTGTCAAACTCACCACTGGCGGCACGGCTCACAAAGGCGCGATATAACTTTTCACGCAAATCACGGCGGCGGCTGTGCTGCATAAAAGGCACATAGCTAGGATAGTCAAGGGTAATGCACCAAGAACCATTTTCAGGTGTGGCTTTGTCATCACCATCAAGTCGCGCGGCCTGTGCTGCCTGTGCCAAGAGACTAGGGGGCAATCCTGCAATCTCTTCGGGCAAGGTCAGGGTCATGCTGAAGGCTTTAGTCGCATCAAGAACATGATTAGAGAAGTTAGTAGATAATTCCGCAAGTTCCATTTGAATAGCATTAAACTTCTCTTTGTCTATTCCCTCCAAGCCCACACCCGATAGCTCTGCATCACGAATCGCAGCTTCGACAATCCGCTTTTGGGCTGGTTCGAGACTGTCCCACTCTGATGATCCGTAGATTGCTTTGTATGCTTTATAGACTGGTTGGCTTTGGCTAAAGCGATTGAAAAATTCAATAACTTTAGGCTGTATGGTTTTGTGAGCTTCGCGCAGTTCAGCACTATTTTTGACGCTCAGCAAATGCTCGATCGCGCCCCATGCCCAACCAATACGCTCAGTCAAGCGCTCTAGAGGCTCAACCAAACCTGTCCATGTTGGTTGAAGGTTGGCTTCTAGTTCATTCAATTGGCTACTTGTTTCTTCAAGGAGCTGCGTAATTGCGGGAATGACTTGTTCAGGCTTGATTTCGGGAAATGGCGGTAAGCCTTTGCCAATTAGAAGCGGATTTGTAACTTCACTCATAATTTATATTTATTGAATCTTTAAGATTTGTAAATTGACTAGTTTAATTATAGCTATAGCTGTCACCAGTCTTGTTGCAGCGCTTTGCGCTTTTGTAAAACCCAGAGAAATTTTTGAAAGTGCCGCTTCGTGGCACTTTCAAAAATTTCTCTGTACCTTTCAAAGCCTCAACAGGCTGTACCCTGCTTATTATGACAGGTATTCAGTTTCTAACAATTAGGTGCTTGGGTTAAGGAGTGTTCTTCATGCGTATATCTCAATTTGGCAAAACAATTTTACTGGTATTGATCACTAGCCTGCCTCTGCCTAGCTTGGCACAAACAACAACAATTGAAAAACCTGCCCCGTCGCCAGCAACATCTGAGCCTACTAATGGTAATTTGCGTCCGCTGACTGGATCTGGATTTGCTGGTCCCACCATTAGTGTCAAAGAGTCTCAAGACACCTTTCGCTACACCCTAGGCGCTGGGGACACCATCAAAATCGATATTTTCAATGTGCCAGAACTGTCAGGCACGCAAACAATTGCTCCCGATGGAACCGTTAACATTGCCCTCATTGGTGCAGTTAAGCTCGAAGGCTTAGGACTAGATGAAGCAAACGCTCTACTGCGCGAACGATTAAATCCTTTTCTAGTTAGAAATATTGTCAACGTTTCTCTAATTTCTCCGCGTCCTCTAAATATCGCGATCGTCGGAGAAGTCAACCGCCCTGGCCCCAGATTTTTGAGTGTTGGCGCTGGTGGTGGAGCTAGCAATGCCGCCACCCTCACTAGAGCGCTAGAGTCAGCCTCAGGCATTACATCAAGGGCTGATATTAGTAATATTCAGATCTCTCGTCGTGATGGCGCTCTCGGTCGCCGCGTGATCACCGTAAATCTACAGGAGTTACTAGAGAAAGGCGATATCAGCCAAGATGTGCGAATCCTTGATGGCGATTCCATTCTCGTGCCACCTTTAAATCAAGCTAGCGCATCCCAAACCCGCACGGTTAGCAACTCTACTTTTTCCCCAGACGGCTATACGATTCAAGTAGCGATCGTCGGTGAGGTCAACCGTATTGGTCCACAAACCCTAGTTTACTCGCGCAATGGCGTTGTGCCAACAGGACTGACTGGTGATACCAGAGCTGCTGGAATTTCGTCTGGTGGCGGTCCTGTCACCCTCAGTCGGGCTTTACAAACTGCCAATGGCGTGACCGAAGTTGCCGATATTAAAAATATTGAAGTGTCCCGTTTGGATGACAAGGGTAAGCGCACGATCGTCAAGGCTAATCTTCTAGATTTGATTACCAAAGCTGATCTCAGTCAGGACATTATCCTAAGCGATGGCGATTTGATTAGAGTGCCACGATTACAAAATCCCAATCCCAGTGATTACCTGCAAATTGCCAAGGCAACCTTTTCGCCTACCATAATCACGGTGCAAGTTGTGGGTGAAGCTGTGCGTCCAGGCGCACTTCAGCTAAGACCAAATAGCTCTTTTACAGAAGCGATTTCCTTTGCAGGTGGACTGACTAATGATGCCGACTGGCGAGCCGTTGAACTTTATCGCGTTAATCCTGACGGTTCAATTATGCGCCGCAATTTAATTGCTGACTTGAATTTACCTTTAAACGAAGAATCTAATCCAGGACTACGCGATCGCGATGTAATTGTTGTCCGTCCCTCATTTGGTGCAAGTATTCTTAGTTCAGCCACTAGATTCCTCGGTAACATCGTCACCCCGTTTTCTCTCATCAATAATTTAATCAGGAGATAACACAGGTAATCATGAAAATTCTTATTACTGGCGGTGCAGGGTTTATTGGGTCGCATCTTGTGGATCGGATGATGGAAGCTGGGCATGAAGTAATTTGCCTCGACAATCTTTATACAGGTCAAACGTCCAATAATTCCCAGTGGAGCGAAAATCCGAACTTTCGATTTATTAAACATGATATTGTGACTCCCCTTGAAATTGATCAGGTTGATCAGATTTATCATTTAGCCTGTCCTGCGTCACCTGTGCATTATCAATTTGATGCGGTTAAGACCGCTAAAACCAACTTTTTAGGAACCCTAAATATGTTGGATCTTGCCAAAAAATGGCAGGCAAGGCTGCTATTAGCATCAACTTCTGAAGTTTATGGCGATCCCTTGATTCATCCTCAAACTGAAGACTATTGGGGCAATGTTAACTGTACGGGTATCCGTAGCTGCTATGACGAAGGTAAGCGCATCGCTGAGACGATCTCCTTTGATTACCATCGCCAGTTTGCGGTGGATGTGCGGGTGGCAAGAATCTTTAACACCCACGGCACTAGGATGCTAGAAAATGATGGGCGTGTAGTCAGTAATTTTGTGGTTCAAGCTTTAAAAGGAATTCCGCTGACAATCTATGGAGATGGCTCTCAAACTCGGAGTTTTTGCTATGTCTCTGACTTGGTGGAAGGGCTAATCCGATTGATGAATGGTGATTTTATTGGGCCTGTAAATTTGGGTAATCCTGGAGAATATACAATTTTGCAGCTAGCTCAAACGATTCAGCGTTTAATCGATCCAACTGCGGAAATTGTGTTTAAACCTCTACCTGAAGATGATCCCCAGCGTCGTCAGCCAGATATTTCTCGCGCTAAGTTGCATTTGGGATGGGAGCCATCTGTACCTTTGGAAGAGGGTTTATCGAAGACGATCGCCTATTTCCGCGATCGCTTAGCAATTTCTTAAAAACTAAAGATATGTGGAGCAAAGCGCCGCATATCTTTAGTTTTTAGGTTGCGATCAGATGTAGACAAACAAAATATATAGGTAAAACCATAATGCGCGTTTGTGTAATTGGCACGGGTTACGTGGGCTTAGTGACTGGAGCTTGTCTAGCTTACATTGGGCATGATGTGATTTGCGTTGATAACAACGAGGAAAAAGTCAAACTCATGAAGTCGGGACAGTCGCCAATCCATGAGCCAGGGCTGCCTGAAGTGTTAGCCGAATCCATCAGTAAGGGCAAAATTGAGTTTACTACCGATATCGCTGCTGGCGTAAAACACGGCGAGATTCTATTCATCGCTGTGGGAACTCCATCTTTACCTGATGGACGTAGCGATATGCGCTATGTGGAAGCCGTAGCTCGCAGCATTGGTGAGAGTCTCACCGAAGGCTACCGCGTGATTGTCAATAAATCCACTGTTCCCATTGGTTCTGGGGACTGGGTGCGGATGATTGTTTTAGATGGTATGGCGGGTAAAGACAATATCGATCAAATTCAATTTGATGTGGTCAGCAATCCTGAATTTTTACGTGAAGGTGTGGCAGTTTATGACACCTTCAATCCCGATCGCATTGTCGTTGGTAGCGGCAGCGATCGCGCTCTGAAACTGATGCAAGAACTATATGTGCCAATTATCAATCGTTCCTTTGGTGAAAATAAATCATTGCCGCCTGTGCCTGTGGTAGTGACCGATCTCAACTCAGCAGAGATGATCAAATACGCCGCTAATGCATTTCTGGCAACCAAGATTAGCTTTGTAAATGAAGTTGCCAATATCTGCGATCGCGTAGGGGCAGATGTGAGGGAAGTTGCTAAAGGAATCGGCTTAGACTCACGAATTGGCTCGAAGTTCTTGCAAGCTGGCATCGGTTGGGGCGGTTCTTGCTTTGGCAAAGATGTATCCGCTTTGATCTACACTGCCGAAGATTATGGCTACTCTACGGAAATTTTGAAAGCTTGTGTAAGGGTTAATGAACTGCAACGGACTTTGGTGGTTGAGAAGTTGCAGCAGGCGCTCAAAATTTTGAAGGGTAAAACCATTGGTTTATTGGGAATGACTTTTAAGCCTGATACTGACGATATGCGTGATGCTCCTGCGTTGACCTTAATCGATCAGCTCAGCCGTCTCGGTGCAAGAGTTAAAGCCTATGATCCTCTAGTTTCTCAATCGGGTTTACGTGAAGGTTTTTCTAATGTGATTGTGGAAACTGATCTAGAGCGTCTTGCCGATGGTTGTGATGCGGTGGTGTTGGTAACAGACTGGCAAGAATTTTTAGCGATCGACTACGCCAAGATGTTGACTCTAATGGCGCATCCTGTGATTGTTGATGCTCGAAATTTCCTTGATGGCAAGGCTCTTAAAGCATTGGGATATCAGTATATTGGGATTGGTCGTTAACAATAAGAGGGTAGCCGCACTACCCTCTTCCAAATAAAAAAGGAAGCTCCCAAAGGGAGCTTCCTTTTTTATTTGGATTTTGCTTCGATCGCTTCTAAACGACTTTTGAGAGATTGATTATCCTTACGCAGTTGATCAAGCTCTTCGCGCAGTTGTTTTAGTCCTGCATCTTTGCCGATCGCCTTCTGCACTCTTTGTATTGCTTCATCAGCAACGCGGCGCACCCGACCATCAGGTGTTGAATCAGAAAGCGATCGCAGGACACCGATGGCTCCTGCGCTATCGATTTGTCCCAGAGCGCCAACTACTGACATTTGGGTCAAGAAGAAAGTTTCTTGGGCGATCACTCGCAAACGATTGAGAATCTGTTCAGTTTTGGGTTTAGATTGGGACTTACCCATTGCCCCCAAAGCCCGAATAGAAGCTAGTCGCAGTGGTTGCGGCACATCAGGCTCCGTATACTTGATTACAGTTTCTAGGGCTTCGTCAGAGTCCTTCAGCTTGGCTAAACCTGCGATCGCGCCCGATCTGACCACCTCATTCCATCCTGAGCGCTCTTTGAGAATAGTTTGCAGAAGTTTGATTACTTTTGATGGCTCTCGTTCTTGACTCAGTGACGCGGCTAAATCACCAATCATTCTCGCCGCCGTTGCCTCAACGGTGTAGCTAGGGTCTCCTTTTTTGGCAAAGGGTTTGATCAAATCTAAACTCTTCTGCACTTTATTTTGCGCTAAGCCAGTAATTACGGCGGTTCTCACTCTCGCATCATCATCATCTAAACCTCTGGCTAGGGCTTCAAAGGACTGATCGAGCTTGATGGAAGCCAGATTTTCGGCAATCTCAACCCGCACACCCCAGAAGGATTCTGTTAGGAGAGCCTCGCCAAGAACTTTGGCGGATTCTAGTCCACTTTTTTTTGCCAAGGCTTCCGCGCACTGGATTCTGGCGATCGGATCGGGATTAGATTGTAATCCTGCTTTAAGTTCCGCAACTCCATATTCTAAAGTTACCTGCTTTAGATAGTTATTACCCTGATCAAAGCTGATGTACATGGGCTTTTGCTTGAGAGGGAAGTAAAAAGCTTGCTCCTTCTCAAATACTCTGACCTTAAAAACTTGAGCTTCCATCTCTCCATCAAAACCAAAGCCAATGGGAATCTTTAGATCAAAGAGTTCGTCTTGATCTTGAGTTTGAGCCACTGTAACCTTCGCTAAATTATTGTCGCTATCCCAGCTATAGCCAATTTTATATTCAGGATGTCCACCACGGAAGACATACTGATCAAAGAGAAACATACAGTTTTTGCCCGTTGCTTCTTCGATCGCTCTCAGCAAATCGATAGTTTCAACGGTCTTGTGAGCATGGGTATTTACAAAGTGGTGAATCGCTTTCCAAAATAGATCGTCACCAAGCTCAGTGCGAATCATGTGATAAACGCATCCACCCTTCTCATAGATGTGGCGATCGTATAGCTCGATCGCTTCACGATAGACATGAGTGACCATCGGACGGCGGTAGCGATCGCGATCTTCAGAAATATAGCGTCTTGCCTCTCCTAACAAATAGTAAGCCGCTTCTTCGGCTCCATATTCATGATCTGTCCACAAAACTTCTGCATAGGTTGCCGCGCCTTCCTTAACCCAAGCATGAGACCAATGTTTGATCACCACCAAGTCGCCAAACCATTGGTGGGCAAGCTCATGGGCTACAAGGCTTTCGCTAGAGCGATTTTCTAGGGCGGCTCTTTGATCAAGCACACAGCGATCAGTGAGTAAAGTAGTGGAAGTATTTTCCATCCCACCAAAGATAAAATCGGCAACACAGACCTGAGCATACTTCGGAAAAGCATAGTCATAGCCATATTTTTTGCTGAAGAATTCAATCATTTTTGGGGTCTTGCCCATAGTCAAAATCGCTTCTTCAGCACTGCGAGATTTATCGACATAGTAGGTCACAGGCTTGCCATTCCATTCATCCTTGACTTCAATAAAGTCACCGATTGCCAAGGTCATCAGATAGCTAGGATGAACCTCCTTCTGAACCCAATGGTAGGTTTTCTCTTTTCTGTGATCTTTAACATCAATCAGTTCGCCATTGGAAATAACCATTAAATCCTTAGGAACACGGATACGAATTTCTGAAGTTGCCAGCTGCCCTGGATAGTCAAAACAAGGGAACCAATAGCGCGAATCTTCATCTTCCCCCTGAGTCCAAACTTGAGTGGGTTTCTGTGGTTGATGCTCGGTGGGCTGCACAAAATAGATGCCCCGTTGCGGTTGTTCTGCTGCATAGGCGATCGCAATTTCGATGGGTATACCTGCTTGAGTTGGCTGATTGAGATAGATTTTTAGCAGCTCGCCATCATACTCAAACCGACAATTGTTTTTTTCAGCATTAGGTTTAGCTTCAATGCGATCGCTAACTGATACATTATCAATTCTCAAGCCCACCGCATCTAGGGTTAGGTCAGTAATGCCATCGCGAACTGGGCGCAACCGAATTTTACAATCCCCTGTGATTGTTAGTTTCGGGATATCAAGAATCAAATCTAAAGCAATATGCTCCACTTGTCCTGGGCGATCAGGGTTATAGTGTGGCGTAGCACCTGGCAGTTGGAAAGATTTATGTTTCTTCGATTTATCACTTTCACTATCTCCAAGAACTAATTCCAAATAACTATCCCAAGATTTGCGGGTCATAAAACTTGATCTCTAACGCTGGCTTTGATTTCACTATAATATCTCACGATTATCCTAATGAAACTGATTTTGGAGTTTTCATAGTGATCGCCAAGTGTACTAAGACAACCCAAGAAACGAGTTGCGGCGCGCAGCGCCGCCAAACGTTTAGTGGGTTTTGTGCTAACAAGAAAGTATAATGCTATATTGCGATGGCTAAAGCTTGAATA
>JBBQRB010000062.1:0-14971 GCA_038215315.1 Pseudanabaenales cyanobacterium | reverse complement strand
TGGTTCTGGTTTGAGCGCAAAGCGCTGTAGCAAACGGCAACGTCAAGCGTCAAATAAGTAAGTGGCGCTTGACGGCAGCTATAAGTACGCAGCAGGGTCAATCGGCTCACCATTAGCGCGTAACTCAAAATGTAAGTGAGGTCCCGTAGAGAAGCCAGTCGAGCCGACAGTAGCAATTGGTTGTCCTTTTACTACCGAGTCACCATCTCTCACATACAACTCACTACAGTGAGCATATAAAGTCGTGATCCCATTGCCATGATCGATGATTACCGCATTGCCATAGCCGCCATACCAGTCAGAATAGATCACTCGACCGCTCTCACTAGCGTAAATGAGAGTTCCATAGTCTGCGCCGAAGTCGATGCCAGAGTGAAAGCGCTCTATGCCGAGGATCGGGTGGATGCGCCAGCCAAAATTGCTAGTGACAGGTCCAATAGTTGGATACATCAGTTGTCCTGTTCCAGGGGGCAAAACCAGCCCAGAATAGGGCTGTACCTTTGCCAAAATAATTTGGGAAAGGCGGCGCGAGTCATCAGCAAGTCGATCTTCGGCTTGGGTAAGGGCTTGGCGATCGCTTTTGAGTCGGTCGATCGCATTTTGTTGAGCAACAACTTCAGCTTCAATATTTGATTTTTGATACTTTAGTTTTTGCGTTAATAGATCTAGCTCATTTCCTTGGGCAACTACTTGATTGCGCTGCTTTTCTACCCTCGTAGATCGTTGAGTTAGCTCTTCAAGTAGCAAGCGATCGCTGTTATAAATTCTTTCGATCTGTCGGCGGCGATCGGCAAACTGATTGAGATCGCGGCTACTCAGCAAAGCAACCCACCACCGTTGCAACTGTTGTCTTTGCAAATATCGCAATCTCGCCGAGGTCGCATCACGTCTTTTGTTGAGATCGTACTCTAACTCTTGAAGCCGCATACTTAATTTTTGCAATTGCTCCCGAGCTTGACGAATCTTTTTTTCGTTACCCTTGATCTGAGTATCAGTAACCCGCACATTTCGCCTTAGTGCATCTAGTCGAGACTGCGCGGGTTTAGTTAGTGAATTAATTTGCTCTTGCTGCTTTTGAATAATCTGGCGTTGCTGATCGACAAAGTTTTGATAATTCTGTAACTCTTCCACAGACTGAGCCATGACTGGCTCTAAACTATTCGCACCTAAGCAAAAAACAATGGCAATGATCATAGCGATCGCTATGCTGAGTGATGCCAATTTTTTTTGCCAATTTTCCTGCCAGTTGTGGCGATCGCACATTCGATTCACTAAATGTCTACAAAGTCTTGCACGGACTAGGGCAAGATTTTAGCGGCAATTGCGATCAAATTAAAGATCATCTGGCAATTTATTGCAATTCCGATCATAAAAGCTGTTTTGAAAGCTTGCTGTAGGTAAGCATTATAGTTGTCACCAAGTATGTTAAGACATGAAACCCGAAAAGTGGAGGTGGCGCTCCGCGCCGCAACGCTAATCTTTTACTGGGAAGGGAGTAATACAAGTGGCGATCGCTATAAAAATCCAAAACTGTTTTTTAAATTTAGCGCTTTGCGCTCAAACCAAAGCCTATAAAAACTCTGAAGGCGTTGTTTTACAACGCCTTCAGAGTTTTTATAGGCTTTGGTTATTGATAACTGCTGTAAGCCAAAAGTATACTAAAAGCGATATTAAGTATCTTCAAAAGAGTCTAATCGCCATAGCAGATGCATAAAAAAAGACAATGTGACAAAAATTTGTAAAGAAAAGTTGAAATTTCTTATTTAGTGTAGCTATAATAACAATGTTTTTGTAACCCCGATCGCATTTCAGGGTCTAAATTAGGAGGTATTGATTTGGCAAGGAGACGTAAGCGGAAGAGTAGACGTCGCCAAGAAGGGCGCAAAATCCTAGAGCATATTCCTCAATTTAATATCGATAGTGGTGAAGATAAACCTGTGACGGCTGCACGTAAGTACATCCAAACTCATGGAATTCTTCCTCCAGCATTGTTGCTCGTCAGACGTAATGAGCATACAACAGATCGATACTTCTGGGCAGAAAAAGGACTATTTGGGGCACAGTATGTAGAAGAAAATCACTTCTTGTTCCCTAGTTTAAAGCCGCCTGAAGAGAAAGAAGTGGCAATCGCTGGGTGTAGATAATTACCTATCATTCAATAAAGCCAATAACCTAAATAAGAGCTAATGATTATTTGAGATATTTGATTTTAGTAGCTAATATTCTCAAATTTTGATTAAGTAAAAATTTATTTAGCGATAACACAATTCTGGAATAGATTAGGTCTGCATTACCTAATTACTTAGTTTTGTAGGCTATCTACTTACTAGTGAAAGTCAATATGGATATCTCACTTGTATGTAGGAATGTTAATGTCTAACTTCTTTTAATACATCTTCCAGAAGTGACATATTACTTCTGGACTGTCTAAATTAGAGCAGAAGAAAAGCAGGAGACATCTCCTGCTTTTCTTTTGCGATCGCTATGCTTAGGGGGCTTCGGCTTTACTTAGCGAACTTTACTCAGCGAACAAGGTGCAGAGAAATTTTTAAAAGCGCGGCTTTGCCGCGCTTTTAAAAATTTCTCTGGGTTTAAATTCAGCTCATAAAAAAGAGGGTTGCAACGCTAAGTGCTGCAACCCTCTTTTTTGATAGTTAATGGACATGAATTGACTATATGCTAGCCTCTTTTTTCCAGCCTCTTGGCATTTTTAGATCGTCAGGGTCAACGTAGTGACAAGCATAGTCATCTAGACAAATCAACGCCCAACCATTACCGTCAATATTGATCAGCTTATAAGAAGCTTCTAAAACAAAAAAGCCCTTGTGATTACGGGTATCACGCTTCACTCTAACATTCTCTAAAATCATTTTATTAGCTTCCTTCTATATAAAAATTGAAAATTAGTATTAATTAAAAAGTTAGCAACCTTAGTAATCTCGGTTACTTAATATCCAATTAGATTAGCACTGTTGCCAAGAATACGATGTTAAGTTTTCTTGACAAATTTAGAAGGATTATAAAGTTGTGTGATCTTAGGTAAAGTTTATTATTTTTTGCTCAGCAATACTCGTAACAAATGTTAACAATTACGTATCTAAAATGATGATTTCTTAGATTTTTTTTAGCTTAGAACCCAGTCTCTGACCTTTTCTAGAGCTTTCCAGTCCGGACGACGGCGCAAACCTTCTTCAAAATTCTCAACAATCTCTGGCTTAATGTCTTTTAAAATCATCAACCAGTTTTGAGCCGCCTCGATATGCTCACGCACACCCTTTTGTGACAGTTCTAACATGGCGATCGCTAAGTTTATGCGACCTTGAGGATCTTCGGGGGCAATCTTGACAGCTTTTTGAGCGGCTTTGGCTGCAAGCTTGGCATTATTGTCTAATAAGTACAGCCAAGATAAACAAATCCAGCCACTTGCGACTTTAGGCTGACGATCGCATATTTTTTCAAACGTAGGAATTAATGTTTCGGCAGATTCACCTTGCTTGTAACGCTCTAAACTTTGTGCGAATAAATCTTCTACAATCTCTGTACTCATTGAGTGAATCGATACTCCAATACCATATTTTTAGCCTAAGCGATATTAACATAAAGGAAGACTAGTTAAACTAATGAGCGATCGCGTAGATATTTTAAATGTGGGAGTTGACACAGTTAGTTATAGCGAAGTCAGCGATCGTGTCATCCAAATGCTTCGACAAGCCAGATCGGGCTATATAGTAGCTGCCAATGTCCATGTGGTAATGACAGCCTATTGGGATCAGAAATATCGGCAGGTGTTAGCAAAGGCAGCCATAGTTACCCCTGACGGGATGCCCCTTGTGTGGGGTTTGCGATCGCTTGGTGTCAAAGGGCAGCAAAGAGTTTATGGTCCAGATCTCATGCTAGCTCTGTGCGATCGCGCCATGCAGGAAGGGATATCAATTTATCTATTTGGTGCAAACACCGATACGCTTGAGCGTTTGCATCAAAATTTAAAGACTAAGTTTCCAAGTTTAGCGATCGCGGGCAAACATTCGCCGCCGTATCTAAAACTTGATTCCCCAGAATTTAAGTCGCGATTGGATCAAGACCTTGAAGTGATCTCTCAATCAGGGGCAAGGATTGTATTTGTGGCGCTTGGTTGCCCCAAACAAGAGTTTTGGATGTCGATGGCAGAGCAGTTTTCTGGTGTAATGATTGGGGTTGGAGCTGCCTTTGATTTCCATAGTGGTCAAGTGTCTCAGGCACCACGATGGATGATGGCGATCGGTTTAGAGTGGTTGTATCGATTCTGCCAAGAGCCACAAAGACTATGGCGACGATATTTAATTAACAATCCTTGTTTTGTAATTTTATTTGCAAGGCAGCTATTGCAAAAATGGGTAACCTTTAAGAAGTGAAGTAGCTAAAGCGCTTTGTACCTTCTCAAAAATTTTCTTGTATTTATAGCTGTCGCCACTTGGATCAGGACAAATCAAAACCCAAAAGATAGAGGCGGCGCTCTGCGCCGCCTCTATCTTTTGGGTTTTATATCCTAATAAAACTAGTGACAGCTATACAGATGTTTTCAGTGTCTTTAGCGCTGAAAACACCACAATCGGTTTCATAATGAAAATTGCTGAGAAATAAAACAGCAGAGGCAAATAGAGTGAGCAGCGATCGCAATTTAGCCCCAAAGCGCAACAAAAAAACTAACCAAAACAAACAAAATAGTCGAGATATTCGTTCAGGCAATCAATTCAAGCAATGGTCAAGCCCCAATATGAGCTGGCTGCGGGCTTTGGTCTTGATTGTTAGTGATATTTTGGCACTTGCCGTGACTTGGAAAGTATCCTTAAACTTAAATCAAGTTTTTTCTCCCTTGCCTCCAGAACTTGATTGGGGAGACTTTGCGGGTTTAACGGGGCTATTTTGGGTATTTGCGGCAGTACTAGTTACATTTTTTGCATACCATAATTTTTATCGTGGCGAATCCCAGTGGCGTAACTATGTTAAGCAAGCTCAAGTTATTAGCAATATTTATCTTTTTTCATTGGTAGTTAGCTACTTTGTTAACCCAACCGTGGACGCGCCGCGATCGCTATTTTTCCCTGCTTGGATCGGCAGTTTAGTAATGATTATTAGTTGGCGACTATTATTGGCGGTTTTATTTGAGCAGTTTTTGATTTTTCGTAGCCATACGCCTGTATTTATCATTGCCCCAAGCGATCGCATATCTTATCTTGCAAATATTGTCGAAAAAAGAACTGGTTACAAAGTTGTTGGGGTTCTGACCTCTTCCTTAGCAAATAGCTCGCATTTAATGCAGGCAATTTTGAATTCTGGGGCAAAAGAAGTAATTGCGGAAGGGCTTCCTGAAACTCAACTAGCTTCACAAATATATTGGCAACTTCGCAATGCTGGAATTGGACTAAGGTTAGCTCCATCTAGCCTAATGCTATTACATCGTCGAGGCGCTCCCGAAATTTTTGCATCTATGCCCATGATTCGGATCGAGTCGTCACTTTTGGCAAGTTGGGAATATCTATCTAAGCGGTGTTTCGACTTTGTGGCGGCTTCAGTTGGGCTGACTGTTTTGGCTCCTGTCTTCATTGCGATCGCGATCGCGATTAAAGGCAGTTCTCAAGGCAGCGTTTTCTATAGTCAAGAACGAATTGGATTGCAGGGAAAACCTTTTAGAATGTGGAAGTTTCGCAGTATGTTTATGGATGCCGAACGCCGCCAAGCTGAACTGGAGCATCTTAATAAGAGTGCTGATGGGGTGATGTTTAAAATTGAACGTGATCCGAGGATTATTCCCATTGGGCATTTTTTACGCTCTACCAGTCTTGACGAACTCCCACAATTGTTTAATGTGTTACTGGGGCAGATGAGTTTAGTTGGTCCGCGTCCCTTGCCAATTCGTGATGTCTCAAAGTTTACAGAATGGCATCATATTCGTCATTTAGTTATTCCTGGGATTACGGGTTTATGGCAGATTTCTGGGCGATCGGATTTGGACTCAATTGATGATGTGGCAAAGCTGGATCTGTTTTACATAGACCGTTGGACATTGAACTTTGACCTAGAGATATTGGTTGAAACTTTGCGTCTAGTTCTATTTGGTAAAGGTGCATACTAAATAGATAGGCATCATAAAACCCAAAAAGCTGAGGCGCACGCTGTGTGTGCGCCTCAGCTTTTTGGGTTTTAAGTTTTCTTTATTGAAATTTAGATTTAGGAAACAAGCTTTTGTTTAAGTTCTTCAGGATTTCTAAATCCAATCGCGATCGCTTTGCTATCTTTGACAAATAACGGGCGTTTTAAAAGCATCGAATCCTTGGCATAGGCTTCAATCCATTGAATATGTGACCATGTTTCTTTTTCTGATCCTAAAGATCGGTAAGATTGCCCAGAGGTGTTACGCATTGACCTTTCTCCGAGTGCATTTACCCATTCAGCGATTATAGTTTTGGTCGGAGGATAGTCTTTAGTATTAATGAACTCATAGTCAATATTTTGACTTTCTAACCAAGCGATCGCTTTTTTGCAGGTTCCACAGTTAGGAATGCCATAAACTTGAGTAGACATATTTTTTAGCTAGTTAATCTTGTTCAAAAAATTATCTAGAGATTCATTTGATTCGTGATTCTCTAGGTGCAGCCTATTGAGGCTTTAAAGGCTACAGAGAAATATTTGAAAGTGCCGCTTCGCGACACTTTCAAATATTTCTCTGAGCTTTACAAAAGCGCAAAGCGCTGTATACCTGTCGCCAGTACTGTTACAGTAAATCTCGATCAAACCAAACCCAAATTTTTTGTAAAAGCCCCGCAAAGCGGGGCTTTTACAAAAAATTTAGTGGTGGGTTTGTTCTCAATCTGCTGTAGGACTTTTCAAAACCCAAAAGAGAGAGGCGACGCGGAGCGCCGCCACCCTCTTTTGGGTTTTGAAAAGTCTTTGACCATAATTCTAGTTCATTTAAAGAAATGCCAACTAAAAAGTATCTAAGACAAGCCTTACTGCGACAACGCCGTCAGATACCATCCGAAATTTGGCAACAAAAAAGTCAATCATTGTGCGATCGCCTAGCTAATTGGAAGATATTCACACAAGCACAAAATATTCTAGCTTTTAGCAGTTTTCGCCAAGAGCCAGATTTAAGTTCTCTTTGGCAAAAGTTTCCTGATAAAAATTGGGGCTTTTCTGGCTGTGTTGGTCAAAATTTAGTTTGGCATCAGGTGGCGATCGCAGGCTTTGATATATCGATGCGATCGGGAAGTTATGGAATTTTGGAACCTGATCCTGATTTGCCTTTGATGGATTTAGAAACCATTGATCTGATTTTGATTGCGGCGGTAGCGGGCGATTTCCGAGGTTATCGACTTGGCTATGGCGGTGGCTTTTATGACCGTTGGTTGCCAAATGCTAAGGGGAAGAAGGTGGGCGTGATTTTTGATGAATTTTATTTAGACGCATTACCCAATGATCCTTGGGATGTGAAATTAGAGGCGATCGTTACCGATGCGAGGCTCATTTTTATTTAATGGTAAGATCGCTTCAGCTTTCAACTAGGTAAATATGGCGATCGCTAATCAAACTCCAACCCAAATCCAACCAGCAATATCCCATCATGATCTCTACGAACAGGATTTTTGCCTATGGATTGAGAAAGCTCTGTTGCTACTGCGTGAAGGGAATCTTAGAGATTTAGATTTAGAGAATTTGCTTGAAGAAATTGCAGACATGAGTAATAGCCAAAAACAAGCACTAGAGAGTAATCTCCAAGTTATTCTGATGCACTTACTCAAATACAAATACCAACCCGATAAAAGAACTAATAGTTGGCGCTACACCATAGTCGAACATCGTCAAAGAATTCGCAAAGCCTTCAAAAACAGTCCTAGCCTGAAAAGACATTTTTTACAGGAGTTCGCTGATGTCTATCTAGATGCAAGAAAACTCGCCGCGATCGAAACAGGTTTGCCAATTAATACTTTTCTACCAGAGTGTCCTTTTACAATCGAGCAAGCGACTGACGAAGCCTATTTTCCTGAATAAATTTAAATTAAGATCTTGGTATTTATAGCTGTCGCCAGTCTTGTTAGGGTACAAAACCCAAAAAAAGGTAGCGGTGCGCTGCTACATTCTTTTGGGTTTTATGCATCAAAAATTGACATTTGGCTTTCTGGTGATTGCTTTTGCCGATCGCCAGACTTATCTTTAACTTTGTGCTTTTCCTTGCTGCCATTGCCCGATCGCAAACCCGTAGCAATATGACTATTGTTGGCAATTTGCTCTAACACTTGCTTCGCACGGTTAATCACACTAGGCGGCAAACCTGCCAAACGACCAACCTCGATCCCGTAGGAACGGTCTGCTCCTCCAGCTTGAACTTGGTGCAAAAAGACAATTTCATCTTCTAGTTCCTTCACCGTCACTTGAAAATTTGCAACATTTGGCAGTAAGCTAGCCAACTCGTTCAGTTCATGGTAATGGGTCGCAAAAATACCCCTTGCTTTGATTTTATTAGCAATATATTCGGCAACCGACCAAGCGATCGCCATGCCGTCAAAAGTGGATGTGCCGCGCCCAATTTCATCAAGTAATACTAAAGAGTTCTCTTTAGCATGATTAAGAATGTTGGCAGTTTCATTCATCTCTACCATAAAAGTAGACTGCCCTGTAGCTAGGTCATCGACCGCGCCAACTCGCGTGAATATGCGATCGCACATTCCTAAGGTCGCCGACTCCGCAGGTACAAAACTACCAACTTGTGCCATAAGTTGAATTAGCCCCACCTGTCGCAAATAAATACTTTTACCACTCATATTTGGTCCCGTCAGCACTATTAAGTCTGGATAGTCTAATTCCTTTTGATCATTCGACTGAGTGGAATCAAAACCTAAATGAATGGAATTTGGAACAAAGAAACCTGCGGGAAGAGACTGTTCAACAACTGGATGACGACCGTTAATAATCGCGAGGGCGCGATCGCTGGTTACTTGAGGACGGCAGTAGTTGTAAGTGACAGCAACTTCAGCAAGGCTGCATAGCACGTCGGCGGCGGCGAGAGCTGTGGCAAGGGTTCGCATTGGTTCAATATGCTGAGCGGCAAGCGATCGCAACTCCAAGAACAAATCATATTCTAATTGTTTTAATTCACTGTCAGCATTAAGAATTCTGGTTTCTCTCTCTTTTAACTCTGGTGTAATGTAGCGTTCTTCATTAGTAAGAGTTTGTTTGCGAATGTAATCGGTAGGAGCTTGTTCACTTTTGCCACGAGAGATACTAATGTAATAGCCAAAGGCTTTGTTAAAGCCGACCTTGAGTGTATTGATGCCTGTGCGTTCCTTCTCCTGCTTCTCAAAGGCGGCTAGCCAATCCACATCATCCCGACTTTGCTGACGAAGCAAGTCTAGCTGTTCATTCACACCCGAACGGATAATATTACCTTCAGTAATATAGATTGGCGGTTCTTCCACTAGAGTTTTTTGCAATTGATTACCTAACTGTAATAACTCTGACGGTACTGACTGCAAAGCTTTTAAATAGATAGAATTCGACTTAGCCACTACATCGGCAATATCACGCATTCTCTCTAAGGAAACAGCCACAGCAATCAAATCTCTTCCGTTTGCTGTACCTGCACCAATGCGACTGCATAGACGCTCAATGTCATAGATTTGACTGAGGCAACTTCGTAAGTTCTTTCTGAGGGAATGTTGTTTAAATAGTTCGGTAATCGTATCGAGCCGCTCATTGATGGCAATAATATCTTTGAGAGGTTGCAATAGCCAACGTCGCAAGGCGCGACTCCCCATGCCTGTGGTGGTTTTATCCAACGACCATAGGAGAGAACTGTAGAAAGTGCCATCACGCACAGTTTGGGTGATTTCTAGATTGCGGCGAGTTTGATTATCGAGAACTAAATAATCGGCGATCGCATAGGTGAAAATTCCTTGTAAGGGCATCTTCACGGATTTTTGGGTAGATTCTAGGTATTCTAAAATCCCACCTGCGGCTCTGATTGCTAGGGGCAAAGACTTACAACCAAATCCCTCTAGCGATCGCACTCTAAAAGTGTCGAGAATCCTTTGCTTAGCTTCCGCCAAAGCAAAGCCAAATTGCGATCGCGGTGTGTAGCAGAAACTTTCAGGCAAAGCACTGTAGGGTTCGGGTAGAGTAGATTTATTCTTTTTGGATATCCCTTCCCAAAACACTTCAGCTTTATCAGCCTTAGAGCCTCGAAACAATTGAGGATTGGGAACATCAATAGGAATTAGCACTTCGGCAGGTTGCAAGCGCAATAATTCTTGAATTAATTGTTCGGCATTATTTAACTGAGTAACAAAAAATTCTCCTGTCGAAATATCGGTGTAGGCTAAGCCCCAGTTGTCGCCGCCATTGATGATCGCCATTAAAAAATTATTTTTCTTCGCCGCCAGCATTCCTTCTTCGATGACTGTGCCTGGGGTAATTACTCGCGTTACTTCACGGCGAACTAGTCCCTGCGCCTCGGCAGCAGATTCCATTTGATCACAAACGGCGATCGAGTAGCCTTTTTCGACTAGCTGATTGGCATAGCGATCAAGGGCATGGTAAGGAATGCCAGCCATGGCAATCCGTCCGATCACTTTACCCCCATCACGCCCTGTTAAGACTAATTCTAGTTCCCGTGAGATTAGTTCAGCATCTTCAAAAAAAGCCTCAAAGAAATCTCCCAATCGATACAACATCACCGCATGGGGATATTGCTCTTTCATTTCGATGTAATGCTGCATCATGGGAGTGAGAGCAGAGCGATCAACCTTAGCCGATGATAGAGCCAGTTCAGCCATGCAAATTTTTTTCTTCAAACAATATATTTAAACTATTGTATCGCTTTCGCCACGAAACTCTTGCCAATCTTGAGTAACCTGTTGGCTATAATTTTTTGCATATTCCATCACTTCCCTTTTCCATTCAGCCTGATTAGTAAAATCAATTAACTGATCAGCGATCGCTGAACCTTGTCTTCCGCTACTCCGCAGATGTGACCATGCGACCACCTGACCCAATGAACGCATTAGCCCCACTGACTGAGGCAACCGATCATCCCATTTCCTGATTTTTAAATGATCGGCGGGGCTTTGGGTCGATTGCAGTTCGCGCATGACAAACGATTCGCCATTAACTGTAACTGAATGTAAAAAGGCGATCGCTAAAGCTTGCGATCGCTCTTGAATAGAGACAATGCGATTACTTTGACTTTGCCATCGTGGTTGTTCCCAAACAAGATATGGCTCTAGAGATGATGGCAGAGATTTTTTCAAATCAAGCAGATAATTGCCATCGGCTGAACCTTCGCCTTCGATCAACAATACATAGCGCTCAACCCCCAAACTCCCTTTACCCGCAACCCTTTGAGCAACATCTAATAATTTAAAAAACTGTGGATTTGGTTGCTGCTCGGCAAAACTTTTCATAAAATCGCTGACTTTTTGCCTTTGCCGATCGCTAATTGGGATAGCCTTTTTGCCATCAATTTTGAGCGATCGCCTTGTACCTTGAACGTTTAATTTGGTGCGCTCTTCTAGTAATTCCTTACGCTTAACTTGAGTTTTGACACATAAAAGATCGGCGATCGCTTTACTGGCAGTATCAATACCCATCCAATAGGCTTTTCCCTCAGCGATCGCACCCGTATAGCCATCAAGAATCTGTTGGCAGAGATTTTCGGCAACTTTCTGCTTAACGTCAAAAGTATCTGAAGCCACAAAAATGCTCGTAAGCAAGCGTGAAATTTCCCAAGTTACTGGGGCTAACACGGATTCATCAAAGTCAGTAATATCAAAATAAACCTGACGATTATCGGCTCTGAAGTTACCAAAATTTTCAACGTGCAGATCACCGCAGATCCAGACTAGAGGAGCTTGTTCAAACCAAGACTGTATTGGCAAGTCCTCATAAAAAAGATGACAAGTCGCCCGAAAAAACACAAACGGGTTTTCTTTTTTAGCGGTCATAGCCACATATTTAGCCTGAAGCAGTTGTGGATCACGCGGTTGGCTAAGATTAAACTTGTGAATGCGATCGCTTATATTTCGTTTAGACATAATTCGTAATACAACTACTTGAGCTTTGAGGCTTTCTGCAAACTCATAAAGTTGCGCCCCTGTGGGGCGCAACTTTATGAGTTTGCTTCTAAATTATCCAACTAGTTTTAGAGTTTGTAAAACCGCAGGTTTTACAAACTCTAAAACTGATTTTGTGTTCTCTCATTACTTGCAACGATCCCCGCAAAGATAGACAATGTTGGCATTCAGAAAAATATGCATATAAAAAAGCCAAGATAACCCGAATAATTTATGAAAAATGTACTGGCTATCATTCTAGGCGGCGGACAGGGAAGCCGACTATACCCCCTCACCAAAACACGCGCTAAACCCGCAGTTCCCGTAGCAGGCAAATATCGCCTCATCGACATTCCTGTGAGTAACTGTATCAACTCAGGCATTGAAAAGATTTATATTTTGACGCAGTTTAACTCCGCATCACTAAATCGCCACGTTAACCAAGCCTATCGCCCCGCATCTTACTCCGATGGATTTGTAGAAATTTTAGCCGCCCAGCAAACACCTGATAGTCCAGAATGGTTTCAAGGTACTGCTGACGCTGTGCGCCGCTATGCGTGGCTTTTAGAATCTTGGGATGTCACTGAGTACTTGATCCTCTCAGGTGATCAGCTGTATAACATGGATTATCAAAAATTTGTCCAACATCACCGTAATACTGGGGCTGATATTACCTTATCGGTTCTACCTGTAGATCAAAAGAAAGCCACAGCTTTTGGCTTACTCAAAACTGACGATCAAGGTCGGATCATCAAGTTTCTCGAAAAGCCTAAGGGTGAAGCTTTAGATTCAATGCGTGTTGATACTACCAGTTTAGGATTGAGCGCTGAAGAAGCGAAATATACTCCATTTATTGCATCAATGGGTATCTATGTCTTTAACAAAAAAGCCATGTTGAAGATGCTGAGCGATAATCCAGACTCTACTGACTTTGGTAAAGAGATCATTCCCAATGCAATCAATAGCGCTAACGTTCAAGCCTACCTATTCTCAGGCTATTGGGAAGATATTGGAACCATTGAATCCTTCTATCAAGCTAACTTAGACTTAACTCGTCACCCCGACACCGCCTTTAACTTCTACGAAACTAAAAAGCCCATTTATACCCGCGCTCGTTATTTGCCACCCAGCAAAGTTCACGACTGCAAAGTTAAAGATTCCATTATTGGCGAGGGTTGCCTTCTCAATCAAGCGACAGTCACCAACTCTATTGTCGGTATTCGGATGCATATTGATGGCAACTGCACGATTGAAGATACATTGTTAATGGGCTGCGACTTTTATCAACCTCAAGAAGAACGCGCTGCTGATCTTGCTTCAGGTAAAGTCCCTATGGGAATTGGTGAAAATACAATTATTCGCCATGCAATTATCGATAAAAATGCTCGCATTGGCAAAAATGTACAAATCATCAATAAAGACCGAGTCCAAGACGTAAATCGCGAAGATATCGGTTATTGCATCTGCAACGGCATTGTCGTTGTTGTTAAGAATGCCGTGATACCTGACAATATGATCATCTAAGCAAAATAAAAAAGGCGGCGCAATGCGCCGCCTTTTTTATTTTTGTAAGCCCTAAAATTTAGAGAGTTTCATCGGTTTCTCAAATTATGAACGCAGTGTTAACGTCTCAGGAAATTTTACGCCGCTATGCTCAAGGCGATCGCGACTTTAGTGGGGCTAACTTAACAGGTATTAAGCTCAGTGGCGCAAATCTCAACCGTACCGATTGGCTAGACGTTAACTTTTCTAGAGCTTATCTCAACAGCACCGATTTAACCTTTGCTTGCTTGACCAGAGCCAATATGCGCTCAGCCCTGATGGTAGGGGCGCGACTCTGTGGCGCAAATCTCAACCAAGCAAGTATGAGCAATGTCAACCTATCTAATGCCGACCTGCATGGAGCTAGTCTTCAGGGTGCGACTCTATTTGGCGCAAATCTTAGCCTCGCCAATTTGATGGATGCTAACTTGATTGACGCAGATATGCGAACGATTAACCTTAGTGGCGCAAACTTAGTGGGAGCCTGTATGCGTGGTGCAAATATGCGGCAGGAGAGAGCCGTCGGCGATCAACATGAGGTAGATGCTGGCAAGAAGAAGCGCAGTACCGCCAACCTAATCGGCGCAAATCTGGCAGGAGCTGATCTCCGTGGCGCAAATCTATCGGGAGCGGATCTGCACAAAGCCGACTTACGCGGAGCAAATCTGCAAGAAGCTACCCTGAGTGGCGCAAATCTCAGTGAAGCCAAGCTCAACAAAGCCAATATGCGAGGCATATTTCTAACTGAGGCAAATCTTAGTTGCGCTAGCCTTTTGGGAGCCGTTTTAGATGGGGCTAAGCTAGAGCGCTCCATTTTAATTGATGCTGACTTTCGCGGTGTCTCGATGCGTGGGGCGGTGATGCCAGACATTAAAGCAAGTCGCGTAAAAATGCAGGAAGCTGACCTTACCGATGTTAAGTTTTCGAGAGCCGATCTCAGTCGTGCCGATCTTAAGGGTGCAATTATGGTGCGGACAAATCTGATTGAGGCTTATCTAGCCCGCACTAATCTAATTAATGTTGATTTGACTGACGCAGTTCTCAATCGTGCTGAGTTAAGCAGCGCCAATCTCGTTGGTGCAATCTTGACTGGTGCAACGCTTCCTGATGGGAAAGTACATAAGTAAGCTCTAGGGTTAAGTAGGCAAACCCAAAAAGCCGTAGCGCACGCGCAGCGTGCGCTACGGCTTTTTGGGTTTTGGGTTTAAGTAGGGCTTGCTGAAAAAGCAAAAAAAGCATACAAGCAATGGTTTTCAAGGAGATCAGAAACTGATAAAATGCAAGGAAAAGTAGCAAAAACAAGCAAAATCCTTGCACCAATAAGATTTCATGTACCGACGCTCCTC
>JBBQRB010000061.1:0-15065 GCA_038215315.1 Pseudanabaenales cyanobacterium | reverse complement strand
TTCACTGAGGAGATAGTTAACTGCTTTCTCACTGAGCAACATCGCCTTGGAGAGTAGCGATCGCGTATTAGTGGTAGGTAAATAAAGCTGAATAATTTTGCGCTTGATTAGAGGTGCTTGCGCGGCGAGAGTTACTCGCGAGCTACGCCACTCTGCGTCAGAGTGGCAAAATAAGCGTAAAGCCAAATCAACAGTAGGTTGTTTGCAATTGCCATTGTCGTTATTGAGAAATTCGTAAATTCTTTCATAGCGACGACTAATTTCGGGGGCGAGACAGAGAATTAAAACATCACGTTCAAACTTTCCTAGCTCAAGACGATCGCATAGAGATGGAATGGCTAGACGAATATCCTGTTCACGACTAGCAAATAGGCGATCGCCGTAGCGCCCAAGGGGATGTGTATTTTGGGGTGGCTGCTTAGGAACTAGACTTCCGCCTTTGGATGGGTCGATCGCGATGAATCCCTTCCACCAGTGGCTAGTTGATCGATCAATAGGAGATTTAGATACGCGATCTAATTCTTGGTTGGTTTGTCGCTGCTTCGATAGCGATCGCATCAAGACGCGATCAAGCCATGCTAGCTCGGCTTTGAGATATGACCAATTATCTGCAAATGGTTGCACATCAGGCAAAGCAGGAACTTCACCCATTTCTGCAATCATGCTATGCCTCGGCGCAAAGTGCTACGGATCAATAGACCGACTGCGACTCCAAAACTTAATAGGGCGATCGCTGCCTTAGCGATCGTCATATTTCCCCAAGGAGCTGTAAATACCACGCTATCCCAAGCCCATGTGCTATGGCTATATACATAACGGATTGGCTCGATCGCCCAAGATAAAGGATTGAGACTAGCGATCCACTGTAACCAAGTGGGCATAAAAGCAAGAGGCGCGAGGGCAGTACTAGAAAACATTAAGGGCAAATTTACCAAGAAAATAAAGGCAAGCATCTCTTGATGTCCTGGCATTGCAAAGGCAAGTCCCAAGCTCAACATCGTAAAGTCTACGATTAGCAACATCAAGATTAACGACATCACGGCCAAACCACTCAGGCTCGGCAAGCCCGCACCCATCAAGCCACTGACTGAGACGATCGCTAAAGTTTGCACAATACTTAGGGCAATAATAAAAATCGCGGATGCCACAATAATCGAAAATCGCGATACTAAGGGCGCAACTAAGATGCGATTGAGAAATCCAAATTCGCGATCAAACAGCATCGGCAATCCTGAATTAAGCGCACTGCTAAACGCTGTAAAGACAATGATCCCCGCCGCTAAAAACTGTACATAGGTCTGACCACCACCGACTAAACCTTTAGGCAAACCACTAAACAAAGCGCCAAACAAGAGTAACCACATCAAAGGCTGCAACACGCCTGCAATCAGCGTTGTCGGGCGGCGACGCAATTGGATAAACAGTCGCACTGTCAAAGCTGATACTTCTTGCCGAAAATTCGATGACCATAAGCTAGACTGCGGGCTTTCTGGTTGCAAGAATTTCTGACTTTGTGGTTCTTGAGTTAAAGGTGGAAGCGAAGTTTGAGTCATATCGTTATCTGTACAGATGAGCCACAATATCTATCATAATCCACACATAGCCGAGCGCTCTGCAAAACCCAAAGAGAGTAGTGGGGCTTTGCGCTACCACGCTCTTTAAAAAAAGTTGATTAAGGGTATTGCGATTTAAGAACCAGATTTTTGATGTATATAATAAGTAGACAGGCATAATAAAACCTAAAAAAGATGTGGCGTACGCGCAGCGTACGCCACATCTTTTTTAGGTTTTAAGTTTTCTTTTGCGTACTTAACTTATTCTCAAAAACACAATGAATCAAGATCAAATTCCTGAAGGAATGGAGAGAGAAGTCAAGACGATCGGTGGTGCAGCGATCGATGGCGCAGCGATCGCATACATCATTGTGCTAGCGGCGGTTGTTACGGTTTTGGCATTTATTCCTTTCTCGGTTGTACTTGGCTCTGGCAAAGGGATTCCCTTAAGCCAGAGTGTTTATCCATTAATGGGCTGGTTGCTAGGGCCGATCGCAGGTGCTTTAGCCAGCGCCATTGGCACATTGATCGGGGCTTTGCTAGCTCCATATACAGCTGGAGTGCCTGCGATCGCAGTGTGGGGAGCGATGATTGCTAGCTTCGCGGCGGGCGCGATGGTAATTGGCGGGAGGCGCAAATATTGGTATTTGGGATTGACGTTACTATTTGTAATTGAGCTAGCAGCTTATGCGTATCTGGCGATCGCGCGTAATCGTATTCCTGTAAATATTTTTATTGCGGGTGCTTTTATTGATTGGTCAGCAATATTGTTGTATGCGCTTCCGACAAGGACTTTATTTGTGCGGTTGATTGGTAGTGATAATTTCGTGAAGGTCGCGATCGGTATTTTTGGCGGTACTTGGACAATATGTGGGTTAGCGCATTTAAGTCAAGTTCCCTTTACCTATTATTTATTCAACTGGCCAGAACCAATTTGGACAGCGCTGATTCCTGTTATTCCCTTGGAAAATGCGCTGAGAGGATTGGCGGGGGCTGTAATCGGTGCGGGGGTAATCTCAGGTTTAAAGGCGATTAATTTGGTGAAGCCCAAGGAAGCTATTTATTGATGATGCAAAAGAGGTAAGTAACTAGGCAAAAGAAACCTTAAAACCCAAAAAGCTGTAGTGCGCGCTGCGCGCACTACAGCTTTTTGGGTTTTGGGTTTAATTATGCTTGCCTACCTCTTTTGCATTTGCATGGCGATATCGGTACAGACAAAGAAGCGATCGCGCCCAACCAAATCCACAAAACCGATTTTGTTTAATTTATCCATTACTTGTTCTTTCACCAAGTAAATACTGGGTTTGATATTTCTGCATCCATATCCCAAGCAGGAAATAGTGACATTTGGTGCGGATTGGACACATATTAGGGGATTACAGCCCTGTCGGTAAGCCTGTTGGCTTACCTTTAATACTGGTGACAATCCTGCCCCAGCCAGCCTCGCCCCCACCATCCCAAAGAATCTGCTGCATCACATCATAGCTATAGGTATCGTAAGCACCATCAGCACCAATATCATAGCCATCACTTGCGCCGTGCCTTGTACCATAAGGATCATGGACTAGCCAGACTTTTTTAGTTGGGTCATGTCCCACTAGCAAGCAGATATGCCCACTACTCTTATAAGCAACGCCAATGACAACAGGAATATTGGCGTTGAGGGATAACAAAATATCCTTAGATGAGAGCCTATGACTAAAGTAAGAATTGATCCCCAATTCCTTTAAAGCTGCTGTCTGGGCATTGTGGTCGATGGTGTCACCATACTTGCCGACTAAACGCATAAATACTGATTCTGGCTCATCCAGTCTCTGAGATTTTGCCATCTTAGACAACTCGCCATTGAGCAAAAAATCAGCCAACATTGAGTTACTAGTCGTGTTGCACTGTCTCCAGCCAGGGCCAAAAATCCTCTGGTCATTATCTAATTGGGAGCTATATTTAACTGGCAGCTTGATCAGTTTATTTAAATCTTCACCTTCAATTTTGATGTGCGGATCGTAGGCATAAACATTTTGTAATTTTACTTGCCCATTCATCGTTAACATCGGTGAAGCGAGGGTCATTTGAAGGTGTTGATTGCGATCTGGGCTGTATTGTGTGAAGTAAAAACTTTGCCCTTTTTTGATCAAGATTTTTTCAGAGTCGGCTAAATCAGATGAGCCAAGTAATCTCTTTTTGAGAAAAGTATTTGCTTCGGCGATCGCTTTTGGCATAGAAAAACCTCAAAATGTATAACCATATCTAAAATCATCTCATAATTAAACCCAAAAAGCTGTAGCGCACGCACAGCGTGCGCTACAGCTTTTTGGGCTTTAATGTTTCTTTTATAGCGATCGCCATGTTGAGTTAGCCAAGAAAAACCACGCGATCGCGCCCCTTCTGCTTGGCTGCATAGAGAGCTAAATCAGCTTTTTTAATTAAATCTACAGGGGCTATACTCTTGTCTGGCATCAGGCTGGCAACTCCTAAGCTGGCTGTGACGATATCTTTTATCTGGGAATTTTGATGGTCAATATTTAAATCAGTAATTGCAGAGCGAATTTCTTCTGCTACTTTGAGCGCTCCTTGACAATCAGTATTAGGTAAGATCACGACAAACTCCTCTCCACCGTAGCGAGCAGCTAGATCAGTAGGACGAGATAAAATTTGGCTAGCAATTTGGGCAATTAATCTTAGACAATCATCCCCAGCCTGATGCCCATAGCAATCGTTATAAAGCTTAAAAAAATCGACATCGAACAAAATCAGAGAAAGTGGCTGTTGCTCTCGGATTGATCTTTGCCATTCCATTCTGAGGCGATCGTCAAAGCATCGTCGATTAGCAATTTGGGTTAAGCCATCAAAGTTAACTAGCTTTTCTAGTTCTAAGTTTGCTTGTTTGAGAGAAGTTTCGCTTTGTTGCAATTTTGCAGTACGCTCGATTACTTGACTCTCAAGATTTTCGATAGATTGCATAAGCAATAACTTCGCCTCTCTTCGTTCATCGATCACCGCCGACAAAATCAGTGACGTTAACGCAAATACTGCCATAAATGACTGCAATAACAGCATTGATTCATTTGGTGATGCTTTGGTATAAAATCCATAGCCTTGAACAGAAGCAAAAATAGCAATTAGAGAAACTACACTTACTAATAAGCTCGCGAAGAATTTGCCGCAGCGACCAACTGTCCAGATCAAGATCGGCAGCAGCAGATACTCTACTCGGTAGCTATACCAAAAACTAATCAAACTGACCAATAGAAAATAGATTAGAACTAATCCAACCTCCCATTTATTTAGTCGGCGTTCGATTTTTTGAGGTTTTTTGTATAGCAGAATTGTTGGTGTAAAAATCAAATGCGCGATCGCACTTGCGATCCACCATGTTAGCCAACTAATACCATAGCCATTCCATCTAATTAATCCAGTAATACACAGACTAGTGACCCCAAAGGTCGCCGAAATCATTGGTGAAAAAACAGCCGCAGCAATATATAAAACCACTGTATTGACATGATTAAAAATATTTTTATGCTGTGCAAATCTTTTAATTACATAGGTTGCGATCAATGGCTGCAATACATTTCCGCAAGTACAGGCTGTCACAATTAATAGATGATTAAATTCCAATATGGGTAGATTTTCCCGTATTGGATTGATGGAAATGGCAAAGATGGAACCCCCAATAATTCCTAAAATGGCGCGATTGCCTAGTAAATAAACCAGTGCTAATGTCATCCCTGAAGGAAACCAAACCGATGCAACTGTGCCAGGTAAGGTTGCAAATTTATGACTAAGGTCTACCCCGATCGCATAGGCGATCGCCACTAACAGATTGAGAATTACAAATTGAATGATTCTTGCCTGTGGTAGCCAACTGCCTTGCATTGCTCTCCTTGTGAACATCAGGCTGTTTTTGTCCATTTATATATTATTGCTTTACTTGCCTGATTTACATGACTTCTTTGAGCATCCAAAAACCTGCAAAATTTTCCTCCTCAGGACTAGTCTGCACTGCTAGAAAATGAAAACCTTGAGAATCTTGTTTAGATTTCTCAAACGCATTCCCCTGCGCGATCGCTTCTTTATCTCTTGGTTCTTGCAGATTTGCTAATGTCCATCTCGCGTCCGCACTTGCTTCGAGTTGCATTTGCATCCGATCGCCTAATGTGCGATCGGGTAATAAGTTACGCTCAAATTTAATAAATACAGGATCAACACCCGACATCCAAGCTGCGAGTGCCGTTGCCCTTGTAGAGATAATAATAATACCCGAAATAATCGTGTCTGGATTAAGATTACTAATATCGATTAGTTCACTAAAGTCCATAGACCATTCCTTAGCATCGGCAAAGTCTCCAGCTTTTAGCGATACTAATATCCATCGCTGACCCATTAAAGCATCAGGCAAGGGCTTAGGATCTTGAGCCGCTAATACTTTTAAAGGTAGTGGGTTAGGGTCAATGGCTTGAAATCCATCACGATTTGGATAAATACTCGCCATGCGCTCAGCTAACCATGCCGACATCGTAAATACTCGCCGCGATGCTTGTCCTGTAATACCTGCAAGCTTACAACCACGCATGATGATATTGGTCATGCTAGGGCGAAAGAAACGAATCTTGATCGGCGTATCTTCAGTTGATGCGATACATTCGGTAAGCTGTTTGGCTAACCATTCAGAGTTAACTTCCGTTGATGGGCATTCGCGTACCCATTCAAATTGGCGATCGCGATCGCAGATTAGTAGCTCCCAAATTTTCTTATTATTGTTATCCAGTAAAGGACGGGAATAAAAATCTAACTCCCAAATATTCGACATAGATGATTACTTTAGCTAATTTTTTGATAGTAAAAACGTAGAAAGAAATTTTAAAAGTGCCGTAAAGCGGCACTTTTAAAATTTCTTTGGATTTGATAAAAGCGCTGTAAACAATAAGGAGGTACAAACTTAGTTTGTACCTCCTTATTGTTCAAGCTAACTTAAAACTTAGCCTTCAACAATTACCTTTCCAGCCATGCCAGCACCACGGTGGGGTGAGCAGTAGTAAGAAAATTCACCAACTTCGTTAAAAGTAGACTCAAATTCAGCCTTGGGCTTTTGGGCTAACTTCTTGTGAGAAAGCTCATCATGACCTTCAAAGACAATATTGTGAGGGAAAGCTTTGTTATTGATCCACTTGATAGTGTCGCCAGCCTTGAGGGTGACTTCCTTTGGTTCAAACACTAGTTGACCCCTATCAGAACCCATCTTGACGATCACAGTGTCAGCCGATGCAGGGGAAGCTGTCAGAAAGAAACTACTAACAATAAACAGCAGGCTAGCGATCAACAGACCGCACTTTTTGGTAAAAGAAGAAATATTCATAATTGACTATTGACTAAAATTCAACTGAAATTGCACTCAAACGCTTTGTGGAATGTAAGGCAAACTCGACTCGACTCGAATTGAACCTTAAACGTTATTAAGAAATATATGCTTGGACTAGAAGCATATGTTTCTTAATAGTATATCTTGCCGCCGCCCCAGCCAATACCTTTGACCTTAGGTTCATAGAGAATGTAGCCTGCAATCAACTTGAGGTCATTATCTGTAAGTCCACGCATGGAGGGAAAAATATCAGTACTCTTGAGACTAGGGTGTACGTCATAGATTTCGGCCACACCGTCATAAGTGGTGGGCTTTTTCATGTAGTCCACTAAACCCAATACGTTATTACGCACTGGATTAGCACCAGAGAGGGCTTCAGGCGATAGGTTGACGTTAGGATTGGTTAGGGTCGCACCGCCGACATGGCAGTTAGCACAGGTGTTAGCAAATAACTTTTTACCCTTAGAAATGTCTTTTTGAGTTAAGACGATGTTAGTAATTTCATTGAGAGGAACTGTACGCAGCTCGATCGGGATTTCCGCAGCGTTAACGCTAGGGGTAAAAAACTGAAAAGCGATCATCACCATTGCGATCGCCGCAGCTACATATTTAAAATAATTTTTGTTCATAATTACGGACGTAACTTAATTTATCTAAGTTTATCTAAAAGAATTTAGCTTAATCTCAAAGTTTTATTGCGACTTTGCAAGTTCAACCAACAATTTTTACGGTTAGGCTTTGGCATACAGTGCTTTACGCTCTTGTAAAACCCAGATAAATTTTTGAAAGTGATGCTTCGCGGCACTTTCAAAAATTTATCTGTACCCTTTAAAGCTTCGACACAAATCTAAGAGGTAAGTCGTGGCGCTTCGCGCCACAACTTACCTCTGGATTTGAGCAACAGCTGTAAATCACGTTTGAGGGTTGGTAGAATTTCGGGGGATAGTTTGAGAATTTTGGGCTTCCGATGCCGTAATTACGGCTTTTGCATCTTCCAACGCGAGTTTGGTTTCTGCATCTTGGTAAGCGATCCCAAGGCGATCGCAGAGATTAAACACAAATTCAAGAGTGAGTTTGTAGTCCTCGGCGATCTCTGCGATCGAATAATCAGCAAAGCCCATAGCAATACTTATATTTAATTAGTTCTCTAAATTAATTCTAAAGATGTTTGTGCTATTTTGTCATGCAAACCCAAAAAGTAAAGGCAAAGCTTCGCCTTTACTTTTTATTAAGACTTTAGATGGTTTCCAGAAAACAAAATACCTATTCTGCGTGGGCATCCTGCCTGCGTCACCACAATGCAAGCGAGACGATTATAGTCGTTCCTTGTTTTTCACTGAGCGAAGCCGAAGCCTAAGATAACTCTGGAGTTGGATAGATTAGATAGCTGATTAACCTGACAACCAAACCGATGATCAAGCTGCTGGTCGTCACAGCCCCAAATATTACGGCAATTGTTTTAATTGGTAGATCGGCGTAGATCAGCTGTTTGCCAACTAGCGTAATTGCTCCCGCGATCGCCCCGATCGCAATACTCAGTAACCAACTGGACGGATATTGCAAAATTAGCCAAGCTACTTGCAACCCAAAGCCAACCGTAATCAAGGTTGCGGCTATCTCGATTAGCGAAAGTTTTTTTGATACTTCAGCTTTGTACCGAACTTCTTGAAAGCCGAGAAAATATATTCCTAAGCAGACCACTGCCGCGATCGCGGCATAGTTAAGGCTAGTTTTTAGGTACACCAATATCACCATCGCGATCGCGGCTAGCAGTCCCCCTAAACTTTGGGGTATTGCCAAAGCTGCTACCACCGCAATTGCCAACAATATGGCTGCATCGAGATACTTGCTAAATTTGAGCATTGAGCCTAGTTCACTGCCCAAATATCCATAGGCGATCGCGATCGCGACTAAAGATATTAGTAGGCGATATTCAATCTCGATTTTGCCGACTTTGAGCGCCATAAACTGCCACCAGTTTGTTGATTTTGCTTATTTGAAATTACAAAAAGTATAGCTAGATGTTAGTTACAAAACCTAATCGAGAGTAGTGGCGCAAAGTGTCACCACGCTCGATTAGGTTTACAGCCTATTGCGGCTTTATTTGAAAGTGCCGCGAAGCGGCACTTTCAAAAATTTCTTTGAGTTTTACAAAAGCGCAAAGCGCTGTAGCTAGTCATTTGTCTGCTAATCTGAGACTTGGTATATAACAAGTTATCGCATCATGGCCGATCGCCAAATCTTGCTTGATTTTGAGAAGCCCATCGTGGAGCTAGAGAATCGGATTGCCCAAATTCGTGAACTCGCCAATAGCAGCGATGTTGATATGGTCGAGCAAATTAAGTTATTAGAAAAACGCGCCGAGCTACTGCGGCGGGAAATTTTTTCAGGATTGGGCGCGATGCAAAGAATGCAAATCGCTAGACATCCGCGCCGTCCTAGTACCCTTGACTATGTGCAAGCCATCACCGACGAATGGATGGAGCTACATGGCGATCGCCGCGGTAATGATGACCCTGCCCTAGTTGGTGGACTTGCCCGCATTGCCGATCACCCCGTAGTAATTTTGGGGCATCAAAAGGGACGTGACACCAAAGACAACATGAGCCGCAACTTCGGCATGGCTTCCCCTGGAGGATATCGCAAAGCATCGCGATTGATGGATCATGCTGATCGCTTTAATTTACCGATCATTACCTTGATCGATACCCCTGGAGCTTACCCCGGCGTATTGGCAGAGGAGCAGGGGCAAGGGGAGGCGATCGCCGCCAATTTGCGACAGATGTTTGGATTGCGCGTGCCGATTATTTGCACTGTGATTGGGGAAGGTGGCTCAGGTGGAGCCTTGGGCATCGGCATCGGCGATCAAATTATGATGTTTGAAAACTCAGTTTATACAGTTGCTACACCCGAAGCTTGTGCAGCAATTCTCTGGCGAGACTCAGCCAAGGCAGGTAAAGCTGCGGAAGCTCTCAAGATTACGGCTCCCGATCTATTGAGCTTGGGCATCGTGGACTATGTGATCAGTGAACCTCTCGGTGGAGCGCATCGAGCGCCTCTCAAAGCTGCCGAAAATCTCAAAATGGCGATCGTCGAAAATCTAGAGCGTTTAAGCAAGCTAGACAGCAGCGACTTACAAGAACTGCGCTATCAAAAGTTTCGCAAAATGGGAGTTTTTCTAGAATAAAACCCAAATACTCCCTTCCCAGTGAAAGATTAGCGGTGCGGCGCAAAGCGCCGCTAACCTTTCACTTGGAAATGAGTATGATTCGGCGGGCTTTTGCCCGCCGAATCATATTTGTGATCCTAGCTGATGGCACGGCAGGACAGATTTTGTTAAAATGCGTTAATCTGAATATTTCTGCATAATCTCTCCCCTAAAAACTCCCAATGCGTATTTCATTGAATTGGCTTCGCGAACTTGTTGACTGCGATCTTTCGCCCCAAGAGCTAGACGAAAAATTGACTATGGCAGGCTTTGAGGTCGAGGCGATCGAAGACCGTCGGACTTGGGCTGAGGGAGTTGTAGTTGGTCATATCCTTTCGGCTGAGCGACACCCAAACGCTGATAAATTACAGATATGTAAAGTAGACATTGGTACAGCAGAACCTCTACAAATAGTCTGTGGTGCAGCCAATGCTAGACAGGGGTTACTTGTACCCGTTGCCACGATTGGTACTTACTTGCCAAATATTGACTTAAAATTGCGTCCTACCAAATTGCGCGGCGAACGCTCAGAGGGGATGATTTGCTCACTGTCAGAATTAGGACTAGCCAAAGAATCCAGCGGTATTCATGAATTTCCTGTAGATGTAACTGTGGGAGCAGATGTGCGTCCTCTGTTGGGACTAGATGATGCGATTCTTGATGTGACATCTACTGCTAACCGTGCCGATGCCCTCAGTATGGTAGGGATTGCCCGCGAGGTTGCCGCACTCACAGGAAAAGAGGTCTGTCTGCCCTTAGCATCTAAAACTTTTCAGCCCCAAATAGCAAATTGGGTAACTGTGGATGATCAGAAAGCTTGCCCAGCTTATATTGGTACATTGATCAAAGGCGTAAAGGTGGCGGCTTCGCCTGAGTGGTTGAAGCGGCGAGTGGAAGCGGCGGGAATGCGTTCCATTAATAACATTGTCGATATTACCAACTACCTTTTGCTGGAGTGGGGACAGCCTCTGCACGCCTTTGATGCGGATACCTTAGATACAGCCATTAAAATTGGTGTCCGCTTTGCTAAAGCTGGCGAAAAAATCAAGACCCTTGACAATGTAGATCGCAACCTTACTGCCCAGAATTTTTTGATTACCTCTGCTGACAAACCAATCGCGATCGCTGGAGTCATGGGTGGCTCAGAAACGGAAGTATCAAATCAAACCACTAACATTATTTTAGAAGCTGCATTATTTACGCAAGTAACCGCACGGAGATCAGCCCGTGCCCAAGGCTTACGCACTGAAGCCTCAGCTCGCTACGAGCGCGGAGTCAATCAGGCGGCGATTGAGTCAGCTAGCGCCAAGGCGATTCAGATGATCGTGGAAATCGCTGGCGGCGAAGTCGTTGAGCAGAGTGTTGTCGATACGCGATCCAAAGAAATTCGAGTAATTGACCTGCGTTTAACGAAGGTCTGGCAAGTGCTGGGAGAGGTCGAGCGCGAAAATGAAGAGGAACTCGCTCTACTCTCAGAAGCAGAAGTTGAACAAACTCTTAAAGTTTTATCCTTTGAAATCGAGAAGCAGCCGATCGCAGAAGGCAGCTATGCCACTTGGAAAGTAACTGTGCCGTCCTATCGCTATGCGGATATCGAGCGAGAGATTGATCTAGTCGAAGAGATTGCCCGTATTTATGGCTATGACAAGTTTGTGGAAACATTGCCTGCCAGAACTGAATTTGGCTTTCTATCTGCCGATCAAGAGGGTGGTCGATTAATGAGGGCTGCCTTCCGTGCGGTTGGCTTAACCGAAGTCATGCATATGTCTTTGTGTAGCCCTAGTGAGTTACATCAAGTCAAAATCAACAACCCTGTGGCGATCGAGTATGGAGCTTTGCGTGGCGATCTGCTCTCTAACTTAATTGAGGCTTGCGCCTTTAATATCAACCAAGGCAATGGCATTTTGAATGGCTTTGAGATTGGTCGTGTGTTCTGGCTGGATGAGGCAGGCAGTGATGAGACTGATCGGCTTGCTGGTGTTTTTGGTGGCGATCGCACGGTCGGCACATGGCAGCATGACTCCAAGCCTTTGAGTTTCTATGAAGCCAAAGGGTTGCTTGATTCTATATTTCACAATCTCTCTGTAAATGTGGAATATCAGCCCGATCAAAAAGATGATCGTTTACATCCAGGACGTACAGCTTCGCTATGGATATCAGGCGAAAGGCTTGGTACTTTTGGTCAATTGCATCCGCAACTCCGTGCCGAAAAAGAACTTCCCGATGAGGTCTATGCTTTTGAACTGGATTTTTATACGCTTCTCGATGCGATGATGAAGAAATCGATTCCAGTCTTTCAGAATTTTTCTACCTATCCTGCTAGCGATCGCGACATTGCATTTTTTGCTCCCCTCAAGTTTACGGTTGCGGATATCCAAAGATCGATCACCCATGTTGGTGGTGATCTGCTCGACTCGGTAACGCTCTTCGATCAATATATTGGTCAAGGTGTTCCTGAAGGTTCCCGTAGCCTTGCTTTCAGACTGGTCTATCGAGCTAGCGATCGCACCCTCACTGATGCCGATATTAATCCTATCCATCAAAAAGTAAGGGATATTCTCGAAGAGAAATTTCAAGCTACCTTGAGAAGCTAATCAGTAGCTAGAAACCTGTGGCGCGCGCTGCGCGTGTGCCACAGGTTCCCACCTTTGATAATGCGAATCGTTGCTAAAAATGCTAATAAGTAATGCTATGCTAATGAGCCTGCTAAAATATTGACTTGCACTAACATAAAACAGCTATAAACCCATGATGAAGTTGAGACTAAAGCGATTTGGCAAAAAATTTGAAGCCAGCTATCGCATCGTTGCTGTAAACAGTACTAGCCGCCGCGACGGTCGCCCCCTAGAAGAACTCGGTTTCTATAACCCACGTACCAAAGAAACCAGACTTGATGTACCTGCGATCGTTGATCGCATTAAAAAAGGCGCACAACCCACTGACACTGTTCGTCGCATTCTCGAAAAAGCAAAAGTATTCGAGTTAGTCACCGCCTAATTTTTCGATAATCTTCAACTTTTGCCAATTTAAACCTGTGCCAGACTATAACGCCTTACTCAGTTTTTTGCTAAAGCCATTACTTGCTAATCCAGATGCCTTGCGGGTAGATTTTGAGTCAAACAGCAAAAGCGATCGCGTCTGGATCAGAGTCGCGTTCGATCCAGAAGATCGAGGGCAAATTTTTGGTAAAGGTGGGCGAACTATCCAAGCAGTTCGGACAGTGATAATGGCTGCGGCTGAAGAGGCTGGACATCAAGCCCGACTAGAGATAATCGATCCTAGCCCTAGCGAAAACTTTGATGATCATCAAGAACCCGAAAGACAAAATCTAGAAGTTGAGCGTCCACGCATCAATGTAGAAAAGCCAAAACGTAAAGAAATTAATTAACAAAAAGGGGTGCATCGCACCCCTTTTTGTTTAGGCGCAAAGCGCTGTAATTATGAAAAAATTACTTTATCAGTGAGACTAAATTCATGACAGTCGGCGCAGAAATTATTTGTATTGGCACAGAGCTATTGCTTGGCGAAATCCTCAATAGCAACGCCCAATATTTAGCCCAACAACTAGCATTGTTGGGAATACCCCACTTTTATCAAACCGTCGTCGGTGACAATCCCGATCGCATTCATCAAGCACTAGAAATTGCCACAAGTCGCTCTAGTTTGATCATTACCACTGGGGGGCTAGGACCTACGCCCGATGACTTGACTACGGAGGCGATCGCTAACTTTTTTAATACCCCACTAGAGGAGCGTGCTGAAATTTGGGAACATATTCAGCAAATGTACTCACAAACAGGGCGAAGTCTGACTGCTAATAACCGTAAGCAAGCGCTGTTACCGAAGGGAGCCGATATTTTAACTAATCCGATTGGTACTGCTCCTGGCATGATCTGGGAGCCGCGCCCTAATCGATTATTTTTGACTTTTCCTGGGGTGCCTAGTGAGCTTTATGCGATGTGGGAACAGGTTGCCGCGCCATTTTTACAAGCTAAATATGGTCAAGGCACGTTTCATTCTAAGGTCTTGTTATATTGGGGCATTGCAGAATCGGCGCTTGCAGCTAAGGTTAATCATCTATTTGATCTGCAAAATCCTACGGTTGCACCCTACGCTAACTATGGACAGGCAAGGCTGAGAGTTACAGCGAAAGCCAATACCAAAGAAGAGGCGATCGCTTTAATTGCGCCTGTCGAAGCAGAGATTAGAGAGATTACGGGCGAATATTGTTATGGGACTGATGATGAAACATTAGGGAGTGTGGTTGGTAAGCTTTTGCAAGAGAGAACGCAAACCCTAGCCATTGCCGAGTCCTGCACTGGCGGCTGGCTAGGGGAGGCAATTACCGAAGTGTCGGGCTGCTCTAGCTATTTTGTCGGTGGTGTCATTAGTTACAGCAACGAGGTAAAAATTAATTTGCTAAATGTTGATCGCCAAATTCTTGAGCAACATGGTGCTGTCAGTGCGATCGTTGCGGAACAAATGGCAATAGGGATCAAGCAAAAGCTCAAATCTGATTGGGGGATCAGCATTACGGGGATCGCGGGACCAACAGGCGGCACAGAATCTAAACCTGTGGGATTAGTTTACGTGGGGATCGCTGCTCCTGATGGCAATGTCGAGGCGATCGAGTTGCGGTTTAATCCCTCTAGAGGTAGAAATTGGATTAGAAAGGCAACTGTAAGCTCAGCTTTAGATTTGTTTAGAAAAAGATTTGTTATGATTAAGTAAATAAGCCCAGATGATCATAGGGAGCCAAATATAGTGAAAGCGATCAAGAAAGCACTCAAAGAGATCGGCGAAATTCTAAATCGCGTTTTGGAAGCCCTTTTGGGTCAGAATCATCCTCAGCCTGAGTTGATTCCTATCCCAGTAAGAAATAACTCTCACCGCAGCCATCGCTAAGGTTAAAAGGCTCGCAATGCGAGTCTTTTATTTTGTGGGG
>JBBQRB010000060.1:0-15244 GCA_038215315.1 Pseudanabaenales cyanobacterium | reverse complement strand
CCAGACTGGCAAGATGATGCCGAGATGTTTGAAAAACTAGGCGTAAAGCCTAAGCAATAGAGAAAACTCTAAGACCCTCACCCCTAGCCCCTCTCCCAAAGGGAGAGGGGAACAAGAGGATAATTCCTGCAGGAGAAGGGGGTGAGGGTCTTGTTAGATTCTGCGTAACATCAATAAATTGATAGCAAATCTCTAAGCAAACTCAGGTCTGCCTTGAGACATGAAGTGCTTCTGAGAACTCATCTCAGGTTCGCCATCCTTGGGAACTCGCTGCACATAGGTTCCATCAGCGCGTAAGTCCCATGCCTGTCGATTATCGGCTAAGACAATCTCCAAAATTTGCTTCAGTTCCTTTACTAAGGAAACTTCTTCAACGGGGGTAATCACCTCAACTCGCGCATCTAGATTGCGTGGCATCCAGTCAGCACTGCCAATATAGACCTGCTCTTTACCGCCATTGCTAAAGTAGAAAATACGTGAATGTTCCAAAAAGCGACCAATTACACTAATCACTCGAATGCGATCGCTTAGTCCCTTAACTTTGGGACGGATACAGCAAATACCGCGAATGATCAGGTCAATATTTACACCAACTTGCGATGCTTCGTAGAGAGCATTGATGATTTCAGGATCAACTAATGAGTTCATCTTGGCAATAATGTAAGAAGGATAACCCTGCTTTTGATGATCAATCTCCCGTTGAATCAACTGCAAGAACTTATCCCGCATATTCACAGGTGCAACTAATAACTTCCGATATTCGCGCTGACGTGAATAACCAGTGAGGTAGTTAAACAAGTCGGTGAGGTCGGCTCCCAATTCATCGCGACAACTAAAAATACCGAGATCGCTGTAAAATCTCGCCGTCTTCGGATTGTAATTACCAGTACCAATGTGCATATAGCGTACTAAGCGATCGCCTTCTTGTCTGACCACTAGTGCAGTCTTGGTATGGGTTTTAAGATTTTTCAGTCCATAGACCACATGGACACCCGCATTCTCTAACTTCTTCGCCCAAAGAATATTATTGGCTTCGTCAAATCTTGCCTTCAGTTCTACTAACACTGCGACCTGTTTGCCATTTTCAGCAGCACGAATCAGGGCATGGACAATGGGTGAGTCACCAGAAGTACGGTAGAGAGTTTGCTTAATTGCCAGTACATTTGGGTCTAAAGCTGCCTCTTCGATAAAACGCTGCACTGTAGTTGTAAAAGATTGATAGGGATGATGAACTAAGAGATCCCCTTCGCGAATAATGTCAAAAATATTCTTTTTTTTATCATCTCCATCTTCCTCCTTAAGTCGTGGATGGGTGACTGACTTCCATGGCTGATCTTGATATTCTGGCATTGGCAAAAAAGCTAGAGCCATCAGATCTCCTAAACCAATCAAGCCAGGAATGTCATATACATCAACTTCAGAGATTCCTAACTGTTCGATCAGCTGCTTGCGAGTTTCGGCAGGGATATCCTTAGCGATTTCCATTCTGACGACAGGACCAAATTTTTGCTTCCGCAGTTCTTCTTGCAATGCCGAAATAAGATCATCTGCTTCTTCTTCTTCAATGTCTAATTCCGCATCGCGAGTCACCCGAAATGGATAGTAATTAAGAATCTCCATTCCTGAAAACAAGGCATCAAGGTTATTGGCAATTACCTGCTCTAACGGCACAAATGTATGCCCATCAGTTTCGGGGATTTTGACAAATCTAGGCAAGATATTTGGCACTTTGACCCGTGCAAATTTTTCTTCCTTAGTTTCGCGATCGCGCACGATTACAACTAAGCTCAAGCTGAGATTGGAAATGTAAGGAAATGGATGGGCAGGGTCAACGGCAAGAGGTGTAAGGACTGGGAAAAGCTTTTCTTGAAAGTAATTCTTGAGATAGCGCTGATGTTTTTTATCAATATCTTTGTAGTCCAGCAGTTTTACGCCATGCTTAAACAACTCTGGACGCAATGTATTTTCAAAAAATTCATGCTGCATCGTTACCAAAGGCTCAAGAGCCTCGCGGATTTGTTGCAATTGTTGGGCTGAGTTGAGTCCATCATCAGTTTTGATATCTAGTTGCTCAGCAAGCTTTTTTTTAACCCTTGCTACCCTAACCATAAAAAATTCGTCAAGATTAGTACTAAAAATCGCAAAAAATTTAGCTCTTTCCAGTAAAGGAGTTCGCGAGTCAATTCCTTCGCTCAGTACCCTTTTATTAAAAGCAACCCAACTTAGTTCGCGATTGAATAAGTAAGTTTGTTGATCATCTTTTTCTTCTGAATGATCGCCTATTTCCGCGATCGCTAAATTATCATTTCTAGCTTCTAAAGTTGCTGCCTTCATTTTCTTTTCTTCCGCAACTTCAGGTGTAACCTCAAAGTTAGCTTCTGCGGTTTTCTTGCTTAAATTTCTTTTAGTTGTCATAGGAAAAGGCTGTAATCACGATCAAAACGGCGCAAGGGAATTGCTATTAATTAAAACCCAAAAAGCTATAGCACACGCGCATAGCTTTTTGGGTTTCGGATTTAATTATGCTTGCCTATTTATAAAGACAATTGTAAATAGATTACAGAATTATGGCTAGTTCATGTGTGAGCTTCGACACTTCAATTAAGCAATCAAAGCGTCAATATCCTTACGCAAACCAGCATCCTCAGGAGAAATACTAGAGGGATAATACTTAACCACCTTGCCTTCCTTATCGACTAGAAACTTGTTGAAATTCCACTGCACTTGCGTACCTGTGGTGTCGGTGAGGTACTTGTAAACATCGACTTTATCGCCGTCACTAACCTTTACCTTGCTAAACATATCGAAAGTTACATCATATTGCAGGGAGCAGAAGCTCTTGATCTCAGCTTCGGGGGCTGGCTCCTGTGCGCCAAAGTCATTGCTAGGAAATCCTAGAATCTCGAAGCCCTTGTCTTTATATTCACGATAGAGAGCTTCTAACCCCTTGTATTGACGGGTGTAGCCACATTTAGAGGCGACATTAACCACTAGGGTTACTTTGCCTTTGTATTGGGAGAGGTCAACAGGCTGACCATCAATGTTAGTGACTTTGTAATCGTAAAGTGTGGACATATTTTAGGATTGCTATAGTTTAAAAACATTTATCGAGATTTTCGCAGCGATCGCATGGCAAGTGTAATTATTCTGATTGGTATACCTGCAAGTGGCAAGTCTAGCCTTGCTGAGCAAATGTTACAGACATCTGCAAGTCAGCACAGCAGCAGTCTCACGCATGGTCAGACTCAACTGATTAGCCCCGATCTTATCCGCAAACAACTCTATGGTTCAGCGGCTCAACAGGGCAACTGGTCAGAGATTTGGGCGCAAGTGCAACAAGAATTTGTTAATGCCGCGCGATCGCAAAAATCTGTAATATATGATGCCACAAACTATAGACGCGAATACCGTAAAGATGTAATTGCTCTTGCTAAGAGTCACGGATTTAAGCCAATTACGGGAATTTGGCTAAATGTACCGCTTTGGATTTGTTTATCACGCAATGAGACTCGCGATCGCGTAGTACCTGAAGAGGTGGTGATCGAGATGTATCGCACCCTGAGCTATACCCCACCCAGCTTAAATGAAGGTTTTGATCGCATTTTCTTTAGAGACGAAAAATTAGATAACGAATGGATTGATTAAGTGGCAATAAAACCCAAAAAGCTGTGGCGCACGCTGCGCGTGCGCCACAGCTTTTTGGGTTTTGGTTTTTATTACGCCTATCTACTTAGAGGCAAATTAGACTGCCGATATACGTTGACTGAGCGAAGCCGAAATATATTTCAACTAATTTTGAAACACTACATAAACCAAATTTTATCAATTCTTAATCATTCCTTAATCAAAGCTTTCCCTATCCTTTACAAAGTTGAGTATGTACTTGTGTAACTTTAAGGTTGTATATCAATTAACCAACATTGCTACAGGCAAGTTATAGGTTTATCTGTTATGTTTAAAAGTGTCTTTTTCAAGGCAGCATCTGCTGTCGTCAGTACTGCCCTAGTCGCTTCATTCGGTTCTTCAGCTAACGCACAGAGTGTTATCAAGGTTGATGGCTCTAGCACCGTATTTCCCATTATGGAAAAAGCTGCTAGCGATTTTCAAAAGTCTGGCGGCGCTAGAGTAACTGTTGGTGTTTCTGGAACTGGTGGTGGTTTCAAGAAATTCTGTGACGGTGATACTGATATCGCCAATGCCTCTCGTCCAATCACCAAGAAAGAAATTGATGCTTGTAAGGCTAAAGGCATTAGCTACATTGAGTTACCCATTGCCTTTGACGGTCTTGCTGTAGTAGTTAATCCCCGTAATACTTGGGCATTAAACCTAACTGTTGATGAACTCAAGAAAATCTGGGAACCTAATTCCAAGGTCAATAATTGGAGCCAAGTTCGTAGCGGGTTCCCTAATGTTCCTCTAAAGCTCTTTGGTCCCGGTCCTGCTTCGGGTACTTTTGACTACTTCACCGAGGCAATCAACGGTAAGTCAAAGGCTAGTCGCACTGACTACACCGCAAGTGAAGACGATAACGTTCTTGTTAGAGGTATTGCTGGCGATCGCGGTGCTTTAGGTTACTTCGGTAAGTCCTATTTAGAAGGCAATAAAGGTCGTATTCGTGCAGTCGGTGTCATTGCTAAGGGCAGCACAAAATCAGTTTTGCCATCTGACACAACTGTGCAGAATGCATCCTATCAGCCACTGTCACGTCCGATGTTTATATATGTCAGTGCCAATGCTGCTAAGCGTCCCGAAGTGAAGAAATTTGTCACTTACATCTTCAACAACGGCGCTAAAGTCACCAAAGCTGCTCGTTATACTGCATTACCATCAAGCGCTTACATCAAGATCTTGGGTAACTTCAACAAGAACAAGCTCGGCACTATCTTTGGTGGTACTAATGATATTGGTCTGACTATGAGCGAATTGATTTCCCGTGAAACTCGCTAATATTACTTCTCACGCCTGTGAGAAAGCTAACTATAGCTAGCAACCCAAGAAGTGAATGACGCTCCCTTGCGTCACATCACGTTTCTTGGGATATAAAATCCCAAAGATATCACAACTGGTATCTTTGGGATTTTAAGCATTTAATTTAACTGCGTTAATCCTTATGACCAAAGAAATTAGTGTCGGCTTTCTATCAACCGCTAGAAGTAACCATACTCAAAAGCGGCGCATTATCGATAAGCTAATCGAAATATGCTTGTTTCTAGCCGCCTTATCCTCAGTCTTGACCACCTTCGGAATTATGCAAATTTTGATTGGTGAAGCTTGGCAATTTTTTCAGCAGGTAACGATCTTTGAATTTCTCACCTCAACTGAATGGACTCCCCTCTTCGCCGAACCAAAGTATGGGATTTTACCTCTGATCTCAGGAACCTTAGTTACTACTGGTGTGGCTTTGGTCTTAGCTATTCCTTTAGGCACGATTATTGCAATTTACCTAAGCGAATTTGCATCAGATCGGTTGCGGGAAGTAGTTAAGCCGATCCTAGAAATATTGGCTGGTATTCCTTCGGTAGTGTATGGATATTTCGCGTTACTGTTTGTCACTCCACTGCTACAGTTTGTGATTTTAGAAGTTCAGAAAATATTTATGCCGGGACTTGAGGAATTCGACTATTTCATCCTGCCAGGTTTTAATATGCTCAGTGCTGGATTAGTAATGGGGATTTCGATCGTGCCATTCATTAGTTCGATTAGCGAAGATGCAATGCGGGCTGTCCCTCTGCAAATGCGTGAAGGCTCCTACGCAATGGGAGCAACGCGCCTACAAACTGCGATCAAAGTAGTTTTACCATCGGCGATTTCAGGGATCATGGCTGCATATATTTTAGGGATTTCGCGGGCGATTGGGCAGACGATGATTGTGGCGATCGCCGCAGGACTACAACCCATTTACACTTGGAATCCCCTCGATGGCGCAGCGACAATCTCTGCCTATATTGTGCAAGTGTCACAGGGCGATATCGCTAGAGGTACTCTGGAATATCAAACAATTTTTGCAGCAGGACTGACTCTAGTTTTGATTACGCTATTGCTAAATATTATTGGATTTTTTCTAACTAAGCGATTCCGAGAGGTCTACTAAGTCAATGCAGTCACAGGAAATTCAAAGACTTCGAGCTAACATCAATCGCCGCAAGCTTTGGGATTACATATTTATAATTGTTGCCATTCTTTCGCTTTTTGTCGGTATTTTAACTCTAATTGCACTCGTGCTTCAGCTAGCAATCACAGGAGTCCCCCGCATTAACTGGGAGTTTTTTACGTCTTTCGCTGACCCAGAGGCAGGGCTGGCAGGCATTTTGACTGCTTGGGTTGGGAGCTGTTTGGTGATGTTAGTCACTATCGTTATGACTGTTCCTGTTGGTATTGCATCGGGAATATATTTGGAAGAATATGCCCGCAAGAATTGGATTTCCGCTCTAATTGAAATTAATATTGCCAATTTGGCTGGTGTCCCTTCAATTATTTATGGACTGCTAGCGCTAGGCGTATTTGTACAGCAGTTTAAGCTTGGTGAAAGTATCTTAACCGCAGGGCTAACGCTGTCCTTGTTGATTTTGCCCGTAGTGATTGTCACTACGAGGGAGGCCCTCAAATCAGTTCCTAATACCCTAAGAGAAGCTGCCTATGCAATGGGTGCAAGTAAATGGCAAATGATCTGGGATCACCTCTTACCATCTTCAGCAGGGGGGATTTTGACAGGAATTATTGTGGGTCTGTCTAGAGCGATCGGCGAGACTGCACCACTGGTGACTATCGGCGCTTTGACCTTTATCGCATTTTTGCCAGACTCTCCCTTTGTAGACTTTCCCAGCAAAGCCTTTGCTTGGCTAGAAGCCCCATTTACAGTGATGCCCATCCAGATGTTTAATTGGGTATCTCGACCAGAGCCAGAATTTCAATTAAATGCAGCAGCAGCAGGGGTCGTCTTAATCATGATGACTCTCATCATGAATGGACTGGCAGTTTACTTACGCTACTACTTCCGCAAACGGATTAAATGGTAGTAATGAAAAATTTTTGAAAGTGCCGCAAAGCGGCGCTTTCAAAAATTTCTTTGATTTTTACAACGGCGCTTTGCACTCTATTCGTTAATTAACCGAGAAAAAGTAAATGGAATCTAAAGCTGTAAAAACATCTTCTAGAAAAGTTAGGCTCAAAGCTCAAGTCAAGGACTTCAGCTTTTTTTATGGTTCTGTGGCAGCCCTTAAAAATATCAATTTAAAGGTGGCCGAAAACCGAGTTACCGCTTTGATTGGTCCTTCAGGCTGTGGCAAAACTACCCTACTACGTTGCTTCAATCGAATGCATGACCTCTACTCTGGAAATCGCTATGCAGGAGAAATTTTAGTTGAGAACCAAAATATTCTCGACAAAAATATTGATCCGATTGAAGTAAGAATGCGAATTGGGATGGTATTCCAAAAGCCGAATCCATTTCCAAAGACTATTTTTGAGAATGTTGCCTATGGTTTACGAGTACGGGGAATTCATCAAAAGCAATTAATTGCCGATAAGGTGGAAAAAGCTTTAAAAGATGCGGCACTATGGAATGAAGTAAAAGATCGACTAAATGATTTAGCCTTTAACTTGTCTGGTGGACAGCAGCAACGACTATGTATCGCGAGGGCTTTGGCTACCGATCCTGAAATGTTGCTATTTGATGAGCCAACTTCTGCTCTTGATCCGATCGCAACTTCTAGCATTGAGGAACTTGTAACTCAACTAAGAGACAAAGTTACGGTCTTGATTGTGACGCACAATATGCAACAGGCTTCACGCATATCTGACTTTACGGCGTTTATGTACTTAGGCGAGTTGGTGGAGTTTAATAACACCAAAACTATTTTTAACTCAGCTAGCAAACAGCAGACCCAAGAGTATGTTTCTGGTAAGTTTGGCTAGTTGTCTCAAAACAATTTTCGCATTTAATTTCTTTGAGTAAACCACTGCGCTCTAAAAGTTGCCCAACCTCAGGAAGTAAGCCCGTTTCGCTAAACCTTGACCAATTAACTCGCGATCGCTATCGTGGCAGCGACTAAACCAACCAAAGACCTAAGGATTGAAATCAAAGAACTTTAACTTTGCTATGTCCCCGTTTTGTGATAGCTTAAACAAACTAAATTAAAAAAATATCTAAGGGGTATAACGGGTTAACATGGCTAAACGCCGCAATCAGAAAAAAGAAAAAGCTCTTCGCAACCAAGCGTATGCGCGTAAGTTTCGTAAGCGCACTCCTATGGGACGCTTTGGGCGTAGAAGACCAATGGGCAGTTACAACGATCCTGAAGATTCTGAATCTAACGGTGCAGCCGATACAGGTGCAGCCGATACAGGTGCAGCTGACACTGGCTCTGGCAAGTTTTAGTGGCGGTTTCTAGATCTAGTTCTGGAGATTTTATCCCAGTATTCTAAAAATCAAATCATGACCACAGGTTTTGCTCTTGCCTTGCATACGACGACGACAAAATTAGAGTTGACGATCGCTAAAGTTGTTCCAGACTCTCCCACTTATATTCTTCACAAGCAGCAGTCATGGGAACTCGGCAGAGAATTATCTGCAAAGTTACATGACTGCTTAATTGTGTTTATGGCTGATTCCACAAGCACTATTGATTGGAAAGACTTAATGTTTTTGGCGATCGCTACAGGTATCGGCAGCTTCACTGGTACAAGAATCGGCGTAGTAGCCGCGCGGACATTGGGCGAACAACTCAATATTCCTGTCTACGGAGTTGATTGTGAAGCCATCGTCCATAGATCGCAGCAAGTCGAGCCGTCGCTATCTTTGGGAGAGAGCTTACTCGCAATTGCTCATGATCACTGGCAAGCAGGAGTTCGTTCAAGTTGGCAAGATGTTTTACCAATTTACGAATATCAATAAAAACATTGCTAAAGCCTAAGTCCCCATTTGGCTTTAGGCATACAGCCTATCGAGGCTTTAAAGGGTACAGAGAAATTTTTGAAAGTGCCGCTTCGCGGCACTTTCAAAAATTTCTCTGGGTTTTATATCAGCGCAAAGCGCTGTATGCCGTAGTCAGTCTTGTTAAGACATAAAACCAATAAAAGAGTTGCGGCGCAAAGCGTCGCGACTCTTTTATTGGTTTTTGTTCTGTCCTCATACATTTGGCGACAGCTATAAAGAAAATGTTCCACCAAACAAAACCTCAAAAACTGCTCTGTATGACCCCTGTACTTTTTTTAAATGGTAGAATTATGAAGCTTGAAGAATAAAAGTTGACTTTTCTTAACTGGTGATTTCTCACCATGATTTTAGGGGAAACTATTTATTGCTTACAGCCCAGTTCACTCTTAGATGATAGTTATTCCAGCTTGACCTATGCTTCAAGACGCGATCGCCATTCGTCATTATCAAAAGATTACGGACTCCCTAGTCGAAATGTCAGAACGTGGTTATCGCACGACAGACGAAATGAGACTATTTTTGGATGGATATTTATCAGCTCTACGGTTTTCCACTGCCTTAGAAGTGCATCATATCCATCGACTTGAAGAAGAAGTCATTAGATTTGTATATGATTCTTCCAACTTTGCATCTCCCTATGAGTTGGAGTTGGAGGTTGATCGGGGCGAAAGGTAGACACTGTGTCTTACCCCTTCGGTTAGGGGAGTTTGAAAGCGATCTTGCTTAACGATTTGCAAACCTTCTTGCTCGCAAAATATATCTAACTGTTCACTTTCTTCGGGTAGCCATTGACCGCGATATAAAACTGCTGTGCCGCTTTTTTTGAGAAAAGGCAGAGCATAATTAGCACAAATATCGGGCTTACCAACAGCTCTGACCACGGCTAAGTCGTATTTTTTGCGGTGAGTTGGTAGTTGATTAATGTCTTCGCCACGTCCCAATTGCGCGATCGCATTAGATAATTGCAAAGTTTGAATGGTTTCATCGACAAAGGCAACCTTTTTTTGTTTGCTATCAATTAAGGTTACTTGCCATGATGGTTTAGCGATCGCGATCGCTAAACCGGGGAAGCCCGCCCCTGTTCCGATATCAACTAGCTTGATCTTGTCCTGCTCCCAAAATGCAAGTACGCCACGCAATGAGTCCCAAAGGTGCTTTTCCCAAAAATCATCAACATTTGTAATTCTGGTTAGATTTTGATTGCTGTTACCTTCTAAAACAAGTTCATATAGTTTTTCAAATTGGTCAATTTGGCTAGGATCTGGTGACCAATTGAGTGTTGATTGCCATTGCTCAAACAAATGGGTGAAGTGGGGCATAAGTAGCAGGAAATAAGCAAGTAAAAAAGTAAGCATTGCGTTTTGCACAATCTCTACTTTACTGGCGATCGCAATCTATCTCTTTTGATATTTGATTATTTTTTACATTAACCGCTAAGATAAGTACAACATTAAGATTTATGTAGCAAATATAAGCTCTTGTAAAGGAAAATATTCTTGAACAGAATAAACTAATCAAGAAATAGACTGCTAGATATATCTATGAAAATATAGCAAAAGAATTATAGCAAGGTAAAAAACAATGACAGAACAAGCTACCAAAGCACGTACAGCCTTCACCAAAGATGATCGCGGAATCTTGAATAACTGGGCGATCGAACCAAAAATGTATGTCGAACAAGGTGAAAGCCGCTTTGGATTTACTACGTATGCCGAGCTAGTCAATGGTCGTTTAGCCATGCTCGGATTTGTTGCCCTAATTGTGATCGAAGTTGTAACTGGCAAAGGCTTTTTACAAATCATTGGTTAAGTCGCAGCGCAAAGCATTCAAACCAAAAAAACTATTAAAGCGTTGCTTTGCAACGCTTTAATAGTTTTTTTGGTTTTTTACTGGTACAACTTAGCCATTAAAAATTTAGTTACTTATTGAATCGCACAAGTCCTATGACAACAACTCAAGATCCCATCCAGTTTTTAACCCTAGAAGAAGCTCAAGAGATAGATAAAGCTATGCTTTCTTCTATGGAGAAGTTCATGACTCGCATCACAGTCTCTGCTCTGCGGATCATTATCAAAATTGCTGAGGATTTGCAAACTCACGGCGAAGAACTCACTCCTCAGCAAATTGTTCAGTGGATAGAGCATGATTCTTTAAAACGGAAGGAACAGGGAGAAGATGCGGCTTTCTTGAAGTGGGCTTCATCGCAGCCCGATCTAGAATTTGAAGATGACCGACAGGATCAAGTTACTTCTGCGAATTTATCTAGTCATGAAAAGTTTCTCACTCGCATGGTGATTTCAGCTATGCAATCATTGCAAGCGATCGCTAAAGATTACAGCGTTCACGTTGAAGATTTGACCGCAGCACAAGTAATTTCTTGGACAGAACGCGAGGCAACATCAAAAAGAAGTGAGTGACGACGCTCCGCATCGTCACTCACTTCTTGGGAGAATGGCAGCTATGTTTGACATTGCTAAATCAACGCGAATATAAGGAATTGGGTAGATTAAGCACAAACATTTTGCCTTGGTCATCTCCTGATATGACTATCAGCTCACCATAACTTTTTTCTGCAAATCGATGGCAAACTAATAGCTCAATGCCCGTGAGCATCTGATCGATGACTGATAATCTCATTGGTCTTGTGTCTATTTGAAAAATCTCATGCAACTTCTCAGCGCTGATGCCAACACCTGAGCTAGAGATTGATATAGTCACCATATTTTGGATGACTTGTGATGAAATATTTATGGTTTCATCTTCGCAAGAGAAGCCGATCGCACTAGTGACTAGTTGATAGATCATGGCGTAAACCATATCTTGATCAGCATATACAGATAATTCTGGATTTGGATCTAGAGTGATTTGTACTTCTTTTTTGTGGAGGTGCAAGGTTTTGCCAATCATAGCGATCGCATCAATGATGATATGGTCTAACAAAAAAGAACTAAATAAAGTAGTGATCCAATCTGTTTGTAACGTCTGCTGAAAAGATCTAGTGATCAATCTTGATGAGTTAGTCAAGTTCAGGCGATCGCTAGTCCTTGATTGTTGTAATACTGCGTTCATATCGACTCCATCAAGTTGAATAAGTTGATTTTCTAAGTAGATAAGTAACTAGGCAGAAGAAACCTTAAAACCCAAAGAGCTGGAGCGCACGCTGCGCGTGCGCTCCAGCTCTTTGGGTTTTGGGTTTAATTATGCTTGCCTACACACTCCCTTCCCAGTAAAGAATTAGGAGTGCGGCGCTTCGTGCCGCACTCCTAATTCTTAGGTTTTAATTTACATAACTACTTAAGCACTCACCTTACGCAGAATTTCCTAAGACCCTCACCCCTAGCCCCTCTCCCATTAAGGGAGAGGGGAACCAGAAAACTAATCTTGCTCCCCTTCTCCCCTCGTGGGAGAAGGGGTTGGGGGATGAGGGGACTATCTTCGCTCTGCGTAAGGTGAGTTAAGTAATTCTCTGCCCAATACTTTCGAGGAGCTGTTGAGCTTGGTTAGAAGGGCGATCAGTAATAATGGCAATCACTAAAAATTGACCTCGATTAACTGCTGATTCAAGGCAAGGAGTATCACCAACATCAACACCTAATCCAATCAAATCATGAGTCAGATAGTTATCTTGGGAAATGTACTCCCAATTCATCGCGTCTTCATGTTCTTGGTAATGCTTGCTAATACTCACAATTTGAGAAGAATGCAAACCTTGGTGTTGCATTTTCAAAATCGCATTTCTTGCCTCTGTCCGAGAATCAAACAGAGCTACTACTGTGTAAATGCTCTCAAACTCATTTGAGACATTACCAGTCTTGGCATACATCTTCGGCGCGAGTAGATAGTTATCCAAAAATTTGGCTACGGGTTTACTTTCAGTCTGGATCATCATTGAACTGCCTCCTGAAATTTGGTGATTTGTAGCTGCTGAACTTTGAGATTTTGGCAAGCTTATAGCTTCGGCTTCGCTCAGCCAACGATATACGTTGGCTGAGCGAAGCCGAAGCCTTTCTATCTCACAGGAAGATCCACTTGTAATGGAGAGAGTTAGCTTGCTGCCTGCATTGTGTGTCCTACTTCTTCGAGAACGTGTTGAACTTGACTAGCTTCGCGATCGCTACCAATTTCAATCACCAAAAACTTGCCCGAATCGATCGCTTCCTCAAACTTAGCGATCGCGGCATTCTGAATTCCTAGATTGGTTAACATCAGTTCCAACCCACCTTCAGCAACGATACTCTCCCAGCTCATGGAATGTTTAGGCTCTTTATAGCCTTTGGCGATGATCGAGATATGAGCAACTTGCAAACCTTTGACTTCCATTGCCGACACTGCCGCCTTAGCCGCATCTTCGGAATCAAAGATATCAACAACGGTAACTCTATTCGTTAATTCCGATAGAGAAGCTCCATCTTCTTGATAGATTTCTGGCTCGATCGCATAGTTATTCAGCAAACCTTCATTATCGACTGTGTGACCATGAGATTCATTAACTTCATCAGAATACATATCTGGATGTATATTGATTTGCTCATCGGTCTGTTTCGTAGATATTGTCATTGATTAGCCCCTAAATCTTAATTAATTCAATCCCCACTCTTTCAGGACAATGATTGACTTAGGTAATGGGATCAATAAGTTGATGAAGTTCTTTATAAAACTTAACATTAGGAGATAAGACTAGCGATCGCTATAAAAGCCAACAGATTAATAGCGGCGCAAAGCGCCGCCATTAATCCCAAAAAAAGCACCGCCCCAAGGCGGTGCTTTTTTAAACAACAGCGTTGTTATTTATTTGCTTGACCTTCTTCGCGGCTAGCTGTTTGGATGTACAGGGTTATCAAGAAAACGGTAGGTACAAATACGGCTAACACAGTTGCCAATAGACCGAGAAAATTAACTTCCATAAATTTTTGTTTGTTTGTAAGTATTTTAAATATTTTGATGACTACTTATATATTAAGTGTAAATAATGACTTCAGAGACCTAGATTTTTGACAAATTTCGAGACAGCCTGTAATAAGCTGATGTGCCTTTAAGTTGCATGATGATTGTGCCGCGCTTCGCGCGGCACAATCATCTTCTGGGTTTTGATATGCATTTTAAATGCCGATCAGCTTAGCTGCTAAGTAGAAAACCTAAGAACCTAGAAAGCTATGGTGCACGCTAAGCGTACACCGGAGCTTTTTGCTAATTAGACTTCCCATAGCTTGCTGATGTTTTTTTCAAGTCGCTCTTCAGCTTCCGCAAATACCTGTGCAGAGTTCTCGATAATCTCACCCGCATGAAGTTCCAATAGCTTGGTAGACAAGGCAATGCGATCGCGTGACTGATCAATATCGACAACAACAGCTTTAATCATGTCGTTGATTTGGAATACACGCGTGGGGTCGCTAACTGACTTTTGACTAATTTCTTTGTTGTGCAACAGCCCTGAAACTCCCGCAAACTCAACAAATACACCAAAAGGACGAATATTACTAACCCGACCATTGATCAATTGCCCTTTGGACAACTGACTCATCGCTGCTAGTTTAGCGGCTTGACGATTAGACAAAACTAGCTTTTTGCGAGTTTCATCGGCTTCTAAAACCATCACTGGTAGCTTTTTACCAATCAACTTAGATAGGTCAGACGCATCAGATAGGTGCGATCGCGGTACAAATCCCCTCAAACCAATACAATCAACAGTGACACCGCCACTGTTCATACCAATCACTTTGGTTTCAAAAACCGTTGACTCAGCTTGATAGTCACGGAGAGTTTGCCAAGCTTGTTTAAACAAAAGACGACGCACAGATAACTTAACTTCCCCATCGGCGTTCTGATTGCTGATGATCAGAAATTCATACTCATTACCAATAGGAAAAGCTTCATCATTAGAACGCGAAGAACCACTGAGAGTCGCCTCATCGATCGGTAGGAAGCCCAAAGACTTAGCACCGATATCGACATAAATGCCACTGCTTTCAACTGACACCACCTTACCCTTCACAATCTGCCCAACTACAAATTCGTAGTTATGTTCGGCGAGGGCATTGGCAAAGTCGTCGGCAGAAAAAGACTGAATGTTTGTTGTGGCGTTCATGGATATGAATATGCGTAGCGTTGCTTGCGTGTAATTTAGTGTAATTGTCTCACAGCAACGATGAAGAATGTGAAGTAAATCTATCTTCCCCAAAAATCACTGTGCTTTTTTGAGTCTTACTCCCTTCCCAGTATAAGAATAAATATTAAAACCCAAGAATTAGCGGTGCGGCGCTTCGCGCCGTTAATCTTTCACTGGGAAGGGAGTAGCCTCCACTCAATTTT
>JBBQRB010000059.1:0-15249 GCA_038215315.1 Pseudanabaenales cyanobacterium | reverse complement strand
ATAGCAATGCCTGAAAGCAAGCAACCTGCGATCGCACTGAGTCCAATCCCCGCAGGATTTCCTAATAACTTTAAGCCATCCATCGCCCAAAAATTGGCAGGAACTAGCAATAATGTCACTAATTGCAAAGCGCGAGTTGTCAACCGTAGCCGTTCATGCTTGCTAGTCCAGAAACTCACGCCAAAAAATCCTAGCGTATAAGCCAATAGCAATAAATATTGGACTTCTCCTGAAAAATTATCCCACTGACTAGCTGCTAGTAATCCCGATGAAACCACGACTAGAAACACGCCTAAAAATAGCAGCCACATAGTGCTGAATTCTGACAACAGCGATCGCACTGTTTGCGCGACTTGACTCGGCTTTTGAGGGGCTTTAGGTATAACGGGTTTGGGCTGTACGACAGGCGATCGCGTCAGCCTCGAACCAGAAACATTTGCAGGACGCAAGCTCGACTCGTCGAAAGATATGCGCGAACTAATTGGAATTTGAGATTTAATTTCACAAACAAAGCGAGTTGCACAAATCAGACTTAATGACTTTTGATCGATCAATCCCAACTCTAGCCACAATTCCAGTCCTTGCAAAAGCTGATCATTTTGAATCGCCACAAGTGTCAGTCGGTTGGCAGACTTGAACTTGCTGCGCCATCTAAAATCTACCTCAGAAATTAGTTCTAAATCAAACCAAGCTTCTAAGCCTTCGAGGACGACAGTATAAGGAACTTTTATTTCTAGTTCGAGGCGCAAATATTGCACTGGTTCTACTGGCATGGGCGATCGCTCCAAGTCAAAAATCTGAAATCGCCTTTATTATGTCTGAAATCGACGGTTTCGACTACGCTCAGCCATCGATCTTTACAGAAATTGAACTTACGCAAATCAGTTGAAAGTTTAGTAGGGTTTACTAGCGCAGCGTAACGCACAAATAATAAACATTGAAAAGGTAAATTACATTTTATTAATGGACAATAGAAGATTGGCGATCGTATTTATCCACAAGAGGTGATAGCTGGCTGGACAGTCAACTTAAATCCAAGGGCTTTAGCAACTTTGGACACTGTTGCAAAAGTAGGATTGCCATCAGGTGATAATGCTTTGTAAAGTCCTTCTCTTGTTAAACCAGTGTCTTTGGCTAATTGGCTCATATTTTTAGCGCGAGCAATGACGCTAAATGCATGGATAATTGCGTTAGGATCGTCTCCCGCTTCCTCAAGGCAAGCTTCTAAATATAATTGAATATCTTCTTCTGTCTTGAGATGTTCTGCTGAGTCCCAGCGACTAGTAATGAGAGCCATAACTCAATCCTCTAATTGTTGAACTAGTTTTTTAGCCTTGTTTATGTCAGAATTTTGAGAGCTTCTATCGCCGCCACACAGAAGTATCACTACGACAGAACCTCTCTGCACAAAATATACTCTACAGCCAGACCCGTAGAATATTCGCATTTCGCCTACTCCTTGACTAACTGGAGCAACATCACCAAAGTTTCCCATTTCCATACGATCAATACGGGTCTGAATGGGGGCTTTAGCTTTTCTGTCTTTTAAACTGGTAAACCAGTCAGCGAATATTTCCGTCTGGCGAACTTCAATTATGTGTTAACTGTAGTTAACAGTATAGTAATTGTCAATTGCAAAATTATCTAACCAAAATTAAAAAGGCGCATTACGTTTCATTAATGGGGAGTAGAAGATTAGCGATCGCACTTGGCTCTAAATCCTCAAAAAAGGTGAAAAGGTGGCGCTAAGCGCCGCCTTTTTTTTACAAATACTTTGCCCAAATATCCATCACATCTTGAGAGCCATACCACTTGCCTGATCGCGGTGAATGATACACCCCATCAATCGCCATATTTTGCGCTCCATCCAAATACGCCGCCTCAATGGGAATAATTCCATCGCCCCAAGCATCGCCCTTGCCAATAGTTAATTCATAACTACTATAGGCTAGCCACCTTTGTGGCGAAGACTTTGCGCCTTGTACAGATTTACCTGCGACACAGACATATTCAATGTCGTCATAAAAAGCATGGGGATAGTTGTCATTTACAAATCCCAAATTTCTGACTGCCCAAGGTTCGAGGCTTCTTTGTGGTGTTCCTAAACAGATTAGCTTCGCCACTTTTGACCGCGCATTCCAAACCTTGTCATAGTAGGGATGATCGCCTAGATAAATTCTGGCTAACCAGCCCCCCGCCGAATGAGCAATGATATTTACTTTGGATGCACCTGTTCTTTCTAGTTCCAGATTCACAGTTTGATCGAGTTTTTCCAAAATCGGCGCAATTGATCGCCCGCCTACGGTGGGAGTCCAATCCCACCATTTCAGAGGTACAACCGTTGCAATCAGGTTTTTAGTTTGTAATCTTTGAGCGATCGGCATATAGTCGGCTGCGCCTGCTAGATAGCCTGCCAGAATAATATTAGGAGTGGACATTGTATAAATCCTTTTAAAGTAGAGAGAAGGCTTTGCCTCCTCTCTACTTTAAAGGGCGAAGCCCTAAATTATTTGATCAGGTCGCTGACTAAGGCAACTACCACCACGAGCCGCATTCCGAAAAGTTTGCACCGCTTCAACTATGTTTATATGTCCACAATATGGGCAGTAAACCTGTTCGCCGATTTGTGGCTCAATGTCAGCACGACTCCACCACTTACGACAGCGATCGCAATGAAAATGATAGAGAAATTCGAGAGAAACTTTCATAAACCTTGGCGAAATGTTTGTCGAAATGTCTTTAAGGCTTCGAGGGGTGAAGCACTTAAGATACATCGTTGAAATGTTGTTATATCCAAATTAGGAAGAAACTGACTAACATTAGATTTGCTGTACTGGCGATCGCTGATTGGCGCATTCAGGTTTAACTGATAAATATCAAGAATTCCATCTTCCCATAGCCACACTTCAGGCACACCAAGTAAACAATATTTTTTTAGTTTCCCAATGTTGCCACTGGTCAAAATCACCTCTACAGCTAAGTCTGGGATCTTTTTCGGAGATGTAAAGCTATAGGATTCATCAGGCTGCAAAGATACAAGTTCACCTTTTTCTTGAGTTGCTTGCCCCATCGGGAAAAACTCAATTTCCATTTCCAAAAAATACAGTTCTAATGCTCGATTCTGATTTCAGAATTTGCTTTAGATTGTGTGAGCATCTCGGTAGGCGGCATATACGCCCTTGACGTTGTACCAGTTCAAAAAAATTCTAGCGATTTCTAGGGCTAGTTGCGGTTTGCCTTGATCAATTAGCCATTTTAAGAGTGGACGTAGCGATCGCTCATTGAGCAATCCGCCTACCGACAGCGTACCCCAAAGCAACACATGGAGCCATGTCATCTGAATCATCATTCTCACTTCCCAAGTCGGATGCTTTTGATAAAACACAACTCCCATACGTCCGCGTTGAGCCTCAACATCGACAAGGCGCGGCAACTGATCGATCGTAAAAGCAGGATGCCAATGATAGCCAACGGCTTCGGGACATTTGATCAGCTGCAATCCCAAATTTTTAAGGCGCACACCCAACTCTAGATCTTCCCAGCCATATTGACGAAAGCTAGGGTCAAATTTCCCTGCTTTGATTAACCAATACTTCGCGATCGCCACATTACCTGTAGCAAAAAAAGCCGTAGAAATATCTTGGAGCTTTACCTGTGCTGAAGTCGGTGATTCAAAATTATTAGTATTAATTACGGCTCCGTAGGTAAAGGCTTTTTGATGCCCTGCGATCGCCTTAGCATGGACTGATAAAAATGTCGGCGTGACTACCAGATCGCTATCAATAAATACAATGATTTCACCTTTTGCAACATCGATACCCGTATTTCTAGCGATCGCAGCGCCTTCGTGATTTTGCTGAAATAGCTGCACATGGGGAAACTCAGCCCGATGAGTTTGCAAAAATTCAATAGTGCCATCGGTCGAGCCATCATCCACGACTACAATTTCGTATTCCTGTGTAAAGTCCTGTGTTTCCATCGCCATCAAGCACTTTTGCAAGATGGGCAGGCGGTTATAAGTTGGAATGATAATTGACCACATAGTCAACCATTATAAAAGTAGCTCGGCGAAATAAAACCCAGAGTCCAAAAAGCTGTGGCGCACGCTGCGCGTGCGCCACAGCTTTTTGGGCTTTTTATCCCTGCGCCCACGGCGCGGAGATATCACGCTTAATTGCGTGATTGTTGCCAAGACTGCCAGAACGTCAGCCCGCCCACATAGCCATAACTTACTGTATACAACACCATAAAAGGGAAAGTCACATACAGCCCCTTGTCAAAAGCTATCAGCGTCGCGATCGCACTGTAAATGCACAAACAAAGCTCAATGCTAGCCGTGGCATCTGGGGGGATCTTATAAGCCTTGTTTTCCCAGCGATCGCTCTTATTTTTAATATCAAATTTTGGCGTGCGGCGAAAGTTTGCACCCGTGTTAGATAATCCCGCAAATACAGCGCGGCTATTGCTCCAAGATATCCCCGTGCCAAGGACTGCCAGTAAAAAAATTCGTGCGATGCGGCGAGTCCAAGATTTGGGATACAGTTCACGCTGAGCATGGAAATATAAAAATGGAGGGCCAAAGGTGGCAGGCAACATAAAAATAGCCCAAACACCTTCAAAGGATACCCGCCAAGCGATCGCCTGATCAGGGGTAATCAGCATCAAAGGAACCGAGATTAAAATTAGCAACAGCATTAATGGATGCGCTGAGTAACCCGTTAGGTGCATTGTGGCTTGAAATTTTACAGCTAGGCTGAGATCGGCTTGCCAAATTTGAGAGATTAATTTTTTGGCACATTGAATACTGCCCTTTGCCCAGCGAAACTGCTGTAACTTGAAGGCAAGCATAGCGACAGGCAACTCCGCAGGTGCGACGATGCTATTGTCATAGACTACTCGCCAGCCCCTGAGTTGGGCGCGATAACTCAAATCCATGTCTTCCGCCAAGGTGTCCGCGTGCCAACCACCAGCGTCAATAATTGCCTGTCGATTCCAAAGCCCTGCCGTACCATTGAAGTTTAAAAAATAGCCATTATTTGATCGCGCTTGCTGCTCGATCGCAAAATGTCCATCAATACCCGTAGATTGCAGTTTGGTCAATAGTGAATATTCTGAGTTGATATGTCCCCATCGAGTCTGCACAACCGCGACATTAGGATCGGACGACTTAACATAATGCTGGATTGTATCTTTCAGCCAATTTGTTGAAGGGATAAAATCGGCATCAAAAATAGCAATGTAATCGCCCTTAACCATTGGCATTGCATCCTGCAAAGCTCCAGCCTTAAAGCCAGTGCGGTTAGTACGGTGGATATATTCAATCCAAAAGCCACGATTTTGGTATTCCTGAACAGTTTCGCTAAGAATTACCTGTGTATCATCAATTGAGTCATCCAGAACTTGGATTTGCATCCGATCACGCGGATAATTTATCTGACAGACTGCATCAACTAAACGTCGAGACACATAGCGTTCATTAAAAATTGGTAACTGGATCGTGACCAAAGGCAATTCATCAAGGGTTGCTACGCCTTGATTTTCATGGGAGATAACTGCTGGTTTATAGCCATTATCAAAACGCAAATTCTCAAAGTTACTAGCGATCGCGCCTGAATTACTGGATAACATCGCAGTCGCTTGTGCTGGTTGCAATATATGTTCAGAGAATTGCGGCAACAGAATCGGACTAGCTTGACTATGTTTGCGGTGATGGATAGCAGTGAGCCAATAAGCATTTAGCCCATATAGCAATAGCCATACTGCTGCCACAGTATTAAGGATGACTAGGATTGACATTAGTATCAGAATGGCGATTGACTCCCTCTTACCACACGAAGCGAAACTGTAAAAAATAAACCGTACAGTAATGCTAGCTCAGCTAACACACTTAAGAAATATTACGATGCTTGTCCAGTATTTATAGAAAAATTTATAGATTGCTCATATTTTGAGGCTCTGGAGAGCTGAGTTACTGAGGAATTACTGAGGAGTTACTGCCAAAAACTTTTGCATCTCTGCCAATGCGATCGCTGCGGCAGCCTGCTGTGCTGCCTTAATACTTTTACCTTGCCCCTGTCCCCAACAGCGATCGTTAAACCAGACTTCTACATAAAAAGGAAGTGCATCCGCATCCCCCGTAGTTGGCAAGTTGCGGTATTCAGGCAGTCTTTTCCAAACCCCTTGAGTTAGCTCCTGCAAAGCCACCTTGTAGTTTCCCAATGCAGGAATCGCCAGCAGGGCTTCGGCAAAGTTTTGCATCTGCGGGTCAAGCCATTTACGCACAAAGGCTAAATCCTGAGTCGCAATATATAAGGCGGCTATGAGGGCTTCGAGGGCATCGGCAAGTAGCGATCGCAAGGCTTGGGAGTCATTACGCGCCGCATTGGAAACCACCACATATTTCTGCAAATCGTAAGCACCTGCAATTTTAGCAAGAGTCTGATCGCTAACTAGGTGCGATCGCAGCGCCGCTAGCTCACCGACTGAGCGATCGCCATAGCGCTCTTGCAAAAACAAGCTGACCGAGAGCCGCAACACACTATCACCCACAAACTCTAGCTGGTCATTGTTGTAGGTACTCGAAAAACTAGGATGCACCAACGCTCGATCAACCAACAGCCAGTCAAAACCAAGGGGAGCAACTTGGTCTAGTTGTGACGACTCTAAACCAAGTTGAGATAACAACCGAGCTAGTTCTCTGTGGCGACGCGGATCAATGGTGGATGACATGAGACTTTGCGGATACAATTACAGCAACTTTACAAACATGATCCTAGTTCACATCGCAACCATGACTAAAAGGTTTTTTTCATCACTTTGTTTAGTTTTACTAACCACTGTGACCACGATTTGGATTGCGGCTTGTCAGCCCAGCAATAGCGTTACTAGCAGCAGCACAACAACTGCCCCAGCATCAGGCAGTAGCGGTGGAGCCAAAGACACCCTTCGCTTAGGAGCCTTACTACCCGCTACAGGCGACCTATCGTCAATTGGCGCGCCGATGGTGCGATCGATTGACTTTCTAGTAGAAACCGTTAACCAGTGTGGTGGCGTACTAGGTAAGCCAATCACCTATATCAAAGAAGACGATCGCACCGATCCACCAGCAGGTGCTGAAGCGATGACTAAGTTGGTGAAAGTTGATAATGTTGGAGCAGTAGTTGGAGCCTTTGCTAGCAGCGTCTCTACAGCCGCCTTAGCGATCGCCGTTCCCAACAAAGTCGTCATGATTTCCCCAGGTAGCACTAGCCCTGTCTTTTCTGAGCGCGCCAAAAAAGGCGAATTTGCCGGCTATTGGTATCGAACTGCACCACCAGACACCTATCAAGCCCTAGCGCTTGCTAACCTAGCCTATAAAAGAGGCGCTAGAAAAGTTTCCACACTTGTAATTAACAACGATTATGGTGTGGGCTTTGAGAAAGCATTTGTCGAAGCCTTTGAAAAACTTGGCGGCACAATTGTTAATAAAGTCCAACCCACTCGTTATGACCCTAAAGCAACTACCTTTGAGTCAGAAGCAAAAGGTGCGTTTGGCAGTAAACCAGATGCAGTCGCCGCAGTTTTATATCCAGACTCAGGGGGAGCTGTAATCAAAGCTGCCTTCGAGCAAGGTTTAACTGAAGGTGTGCAGATTCTATTGACCGATGGCGTTAAAACTGAAGATTTTCCTAAGTTGATTGGTAGCACCCCTGAAGGTAAGTTGATCTTGGCTGGGGCGATCGGCACTGTTCCTGGGGCAGATGGCAAATCTCTAGATACATTTACCAAAAACTTCAAAGAAAAAACAGGACAGGAATTAGGCGCTTTTGTGCCGCACTCCTATGATGCGGCGGCTCTAGTAGCGATCGCGGCTGAAGCTGCTAAAGATGGCACTGGCGATGCAATCAAAAGTAAACTTCGCGAAGTTGCCAATGCTCCAGGGCAAGAAGTAAGCGATGTTTGCGAGGCAATTAAGCTGGTCAAAGCTGGCACTGACATCAACTACCAAGGTGCAAGTGGAAATGTGGATTTGGATGAGTTTGGCGACGTAAAAGGCAGTTATGACGTATGGCAAGTACAGCCTGACGGCAAAATCACCGTAATTGATCGCGTTTCACCATAGTGACTAATTAGCGGTGTGCGGTGAGTTTTCTAAAGCCATCACTCCTTCTCCCGATCTGGTAGAAGGGGTGAGGCGATGAGGATAATTTGAATTTTGCGTAAGTCCTAAAAATTTAAAAACTCTCGTAAAATTTAGACCGCAACAGCATCAAAATATATACTGAAAATAATTTATAAGGAAATCGATATTTATGGCGATCGAACTTAAAGCTGCGGCTCCGCAAGAAGTCTCCATCTATATGCCTTACTATCGAGAGCCTAACAAGCGCCAAGCTCTCCCCTACGCTATTTCTCTTTACAAACAAGGTGAAATTACAGGCGAACGCCACATCGAAGGTAGCCCTGCAATTTCTTTTACGGCAGTGTGGCGAGTCGCTAACTTGCCCTCAGACTTGGTTTTATGCCGTGTGTCTTTTGATGGCGATGCCGACTGGAGCTATGAAATGACTTTAGAAAATTCTGAATTTGTCGGTTATTTAATCGAAGCTGTGTCAAGTATTCGCGACAAAGGCTTTGTTGATTTTCCTCAAATTTTTTACAGCAAATTATTTAGGATTAAGCTTGCTAGCGCCGAAGGCAATTAAATATCAAATCCAGATAAGCTAATTTGCCTGCTTCGCGGGCAAATTAGCTTATTTGGATTTGCGCCAAATAATATCAGCTTAAAAACATCAATTAATGTATAATCCAAATCTCAAATCTTGCCAAAAAAAACAAAGTCAGCTAAAGTCCTGAAGCATCTATGCATAAGGCTAAAAAATAGTCAATTTTAAGGGGACTACATTGTGACATATGCCGCCCAACGTCTTGAATCAGAGAGACAGTCAGAACCGATCGCTAAAAAAGTTGATCCTCTGATTGTCAGAGCTGCTAAGCAAATTTATCGGTACTACGCCGATTCGTACGCGACTCAGCTACCTCGTCCAATAGGAGTAGCTATAAATCGAATTGATATGACTGGTAAATTGATTTACACTCAGCTAATTTTATTGCCGCAGGAAAGTTTTGTGCCGATAGAATTGATTGAACTATCTGACTACCATTAAAAATCAAAAAGCCAGCCGTTTTATGACAGGTAATTTATAACAGGTAATTGATAATGACCTATGCCAACTCGCCAGCGCCAACCAAAACTTCAGCAAAATTTCAAAAGAAACTTAAGGAAACCAAAAACTTTGGCGACGCTTTAGTGGAAGTGTTTTCAGATTTAGTGCATTTAGAGATTGTGACTTGGGTAGCTGAAGAAGGTGATTCTAGTCATAGAGCGGGCAATCGTTTAAAGACAACCATAAATCTGCTTGATGGCGATATTGAAAATGAGCTAGGTGCTAATTTTTTGCAAGATTCTACCTATTCAGAGTTGCGCGGTTTTCACGAAACACAAGTTCAGAAAGGAGCAGAGACGATCGCGAATAATCTTCAGACCTTAGTTAATATTGGTCAAAAAGTAACTGATCTTCTGAATAACGAGACTGGCAGTAAGCCCAATGATAAGGCTGACAATGATCTAGATGCTCTGTTAGCGGGTGATTCTGACGACAGTAGTGCAGACTTAATCAGCGATCGCTTGCCCAGTTTTGTTTAGTTTTGAAAACTTAAAATGATTGGTGAACCTAGTGGTCGAGGAAGTAGATAAACAGCCAACCAGTCAGGTTGTTAAAAAAGATAAGCCGAATGAAAGCGCGACTCTCAATAAATTTAGAGAGACAATCAAGGACGTTTTAGAGGAAATCACCACCCTCAAAGTAAATACAATTATCGTCAGACGCATATCAGTGGATCGATATGACGCGAGGGACTTTTATGAGAACTTGCTAGAAAGATTAGCCTACGAGACAGAAGAAGGCTTGCAAGATGTGAAGCGATCGCTGATAGAGCGATATAGTGAGTTAAGGCAAAAAGGAAGCGCCATATCTCCATCAGAGTTAGAACGCTACAAACGTGACCTAGAGAGATATAGGTGTGCTGAGCGTACTTTCAATGAGCGTAAAAATTCTGACAATCCTTTAGAAGTACAGCAATTTGAGCGAGAACAAAAATGCTTTAAGGACTTGTCGAATAAAGTTTTGAAGCTAAATATAGCCAAGGACGAAAAAGGTCGCATTATTACGGATGCACCAATGATTCGTTACTTTCGGACGCTATGGGAATTTGAACAAATGGTTTTAAATGGTGAGCAAATTTATGCTCAGACCATATTTCAACTGGACGGAGATCTGACAAATCGATTTGTTGATGATTTATTTGCGCCCACCCGTTCCAAGATAGAGCCGAAGATTGCTCGACTAATTTTAGATACCCACAGGAGCGCGTTGGTAAATGCCGAGGGGCAATGGACAAAGCTAATTGAGACCTGTGTAAATCTTGTTAAAAATTTGATCCCCTATCGTATTCAGTAAGCACTTCTTACAGCCTATTAAGTATGTGGGCAAAAGAAACCTTAAAACCCAAAAAGCTGTAGCGCACGCGCAGCGTGCGCTACAGCTTTTTGGGTTTTGGGTTTAATTATGCTTGCCCACTTAAGGCTGTAAAGGGTACAGAGAAATCTCTGAAAGTGCCGCTTTGCGGCACTTTCAGAGATTTCTCTGGGTTTTGTAACAAATCAAGTCGTGACAGGATTGATAACTCATGGTGGCGGCAAATCAACTCATATATATTGTCGATGATCAAATAGTGATGAGGCTCAGTCCAATCGCGATCGCCCAAATTGATCAAGATCGGCTGCAAAGTAATGCTCGTCTTGGTACTAAAGAAATTTTGTATAGATTAGACAGTAGTAAGCTTTTACAGGTGCTTGCTTCTAGTCTTGGTATTGCCTCATCACGACAAGGCGCAATTATTATTTGGACTTATTTTGAAGCAGACTCAAGCAATGCTGAACAAGAACAACTATCAGCTCCAATATTAAGGACATTAATCACTATTGACGGCGATCTCACTCAAAAAATTTGTCAGGAAATTTTAGAGCATCCTTCAGCCGATCTCCTATTTAGAGTCCACAGCTATTTGATAGGTCAAATCTCGCAGCAACTAACGACCGCGATCGCCGACTACATAGCCAAAAAAATCCGTCCGATTGAGATTATTTGTGTGACTTTTACCGCCGCGATCGCATGGAACGATCAATTCATTGCCATCAGCCAACGTCTAAATTTTCCGCCACAGTTTATTAATATTTTTATAAGTCAGTACAGCGTGATCTTGATAACCCTTGTCGCAGTTGTCCTATGGAAATTTTGGTCAGTAAAGCTTTTACCCATTCCCCGTCAAAGAGCAGTTGCCAGATTCTTTAGTAATTTTCAACTATTTTTAGGAAACCAATACTTACAATATGTGGCGATCGCGGCGGTCAGCATTTTTATAGTTTGTGCAATTGCCACGACCCAAAATTTTTTCAGCCCCAATACGCAAACAATAATCAATGAGTTAAAACTATGGACAAAACTATATTTACCCATAGCTTTACTCTCTTTACGCAAACCCATCACTAGGGCGATCGGCAAAATATTTTTACGAATTCCATTTCTAGTGAAATTAATTTTCGGACGTTTCATTAGATGATGGTGTTAAGTATTTTAAAGAGTCATAAAATAGAGCCATAAAAGCCATGACACAAGTTGAGATCTGGCGATCGCAAGCCGCCGCAACCCTAGCTTTTTTAGTACCCAAAATTAGCGGTGACCCACTCAATGAACGCGATGGCATAGTCGATAATTTGGTGCGATCGCTAAATAACTTGCCGCCTCGACCTGCCAGTCGGCAACCTTATGCGGGAATTTTCCCTGCGGCAGATGTTGCCACATGGCGGAGGCGAGCCGCCGCCACCCTCAAGGCTTCTGTGCCTAAGATCAAGGAGGTAGAGGGAAGCGTCTTTGATGGTGCGATCGACGATCTAATCCGATTTATTCGTAAATTACCTGCGCGCCCACAGGAGAGAGCGCCCTATGCAGGGCTGTTTGCCGCCGCCGATCTGCCCACATGGCGTAAACAAGCATCTCAAAATCTAGTTGCGGCGATCGCCAGTCTTGTTGAGCCGAACTATACCGAAGCGGATCGCAAAATTGATGACCTGATCAGAGCCATGAGTGGTTTGCCTCAGCGTCCTGCCAACCGCAACCCCTATGAAGGAATTTATCAAGCTCCTAATCTAGTCGAATATCGCAAACTAGTTGCACGCCGACTACAGCAGTTAATTGCCGTACTTGAAGATGACTTCAACTCCCAAGATATTTTTGTCGATAGCGTGATTCGTACTCTCAATAACTTACCCCCTCGGGCCACCGACCAAGAACCCTACTCAGGGCTATATGCCCGTGCCACAAAAGCTAGTACGCCCAACCTAATCACACAAGAACAATTAATCGCGATCGCCCCATATTCCCGTCGCGATCGCCTTGAAAGATTGCTACCTCACCTAAACACGACCATGGAACGTTATGCGATTACCACGCCACTTCGCAAAGCACATTTTTTAGCCCAAGTGGGGCATGAGAGCGATGGCTTTAATACCAATGAAGAATATGCCTCTGGTGCAGCCTACGAAGGGCGCAGAGATCTCGGTAACACCCAAGTTGGCGATGGTGTCCGCTTTAAAGGACGCGGCTTAATCCAAGTCACAGGAAGAGCCAACTACGGTGAATGTGGTCGCGCGCTGGGTGTGGACTTGATCAACAGTCCGCAACGTTTAGCTGATTTTGATCTCGCTTGCCTTAGTGCGGGCTGGTACTGGGACACTCGCCGCCTAAACACCTATGCCGATCGCGATGATGTCCTTACCGTCACCCGTATCATCAACGGCGGCACAAACGGCTTAGCTGATCGCCGCGACTATCTCGCCAGAGCTAAAAGAGTTTTTGGGATTTAGGATAGCTGTCGTCACTTGTGTCAGGACAAGCCAAAACCCAAGGAAACTAAGTTGCGGCGCGAAGCGCCGCAACTTAGTTTCTGGGTTTTATGTGCTAATACAGTTGGCGACAGCTATACCGCTTATTGAGGCTTTAAAGGGTACAGATAAGTTTTTGAAAGTGCAAAGCGCTGTACATACTCAAACTGACTTTGTGAATTGGTACAATATTCAAACTATGTATAGGTTTCGGCGAGGGCAAATCCATGACTCTGCAACCTTTAACCTCTGACGAAGCGATCGCGCTCAATACTTTGCCAGAGATCGACTATCCCGATAGTGACGGTAATCCCATGTCTGACAATACCGAACAGTATCGGTGGATCGTAATTATCAAAGAGAATCTAGAGATCATGTATGCCGATGATCCAAATGTATTTGTAGCAGGAGATCTGCTTTGGTATCCCGTGAGGCGTACTCAAAAACGAGTTGCCCCAGATGTGATGGTGGCTCTAGGTCGCCCCAAGGGTCGCAGGGGATCTTATAAACAATGGTTAGAAGATAATATTGCGCCGCAGGTAGTTTTTGAGATTTTGTCGCCTAGTAATAAAGATCGGCGTGGGCAAGATTCCCTTGAAGATAAGTTTGACTTTTATCAAACCTATGGCGTTCAAGAATATTACATATACGATCCCGATGATTTGGTGTTAGAAGGCTGGCAAAGATTAGGCGATCGCCTAGTCCAAATTCCCTCCATGATGAGTTGGGTCAGCCCACTATTAGGGATTAGATTTGATTGGTCAATGGGGCAAGAAGTAATTATTTTGCGTCCCGATGGTCAAAGATTTTTGTCGCCTGTGGAATTAAGCCAGCGTTTACAGCAATCAGAAATCCAAGTCTGGCAAGAACAGCAGCGCACTGCCCAAGAGCGCCGCCGCGCCGAAGCACAGCAGCAACGTGCCGAACAAGAAAGCCTTCGTGCCGAACAAGAAAGTCTACGCGCCGAACAAGAAAGTCTACGCGCCGAGCAAGAAAGCCTTCGCGCCGAACAAGAAAGCCTTCGCGCCGAGCAAGAAAGCCTACGCGCAAATCGCCTTGCTGAACGTTTACGAGCTTTGGGTATCGATCCAGACGATGTATAGACTTAATGGCAATTTGGGACTCTGTGGCGCACATCGTACTGGTAAAACAACCCTTGCGATCGCCCTCTCTGCTCATCTTAATATTCCCTTCGTCCGCACGACGACTAGCCAAGTTTTTGCCCAACTTGGTCTAGACCCTGCGGAACCAATGGACTTTAAAACAAGGCTATTTGTGCAGGATCATGTTTTAGATGCTGCTGAGCAGGTTTGGCAAAGTTCTGCTAGTCCTTTTATTAGCGATCGCACTCCCATCGACATGATCGCCTATACGCTCGGTGATATCCAAGGAAAAACTGAGGTGGATTTTGATTTGCTTAATACATATATAGATCGTTGTTTTGCTAGTACCAATCAATTTTTTCAAAATCTTGCGATCATCCAGCCAGGTATCCCACTTGTCTATGAAGAGGGCAAGGCGGCGTTGAATGCTTCTTATATTGAGCATATTAATATTTTAGTAATCGGGCTATGTCGCGATCGCCGTTTACAAGCTCAAACATTTTGTAATCCTAGAGATGCGATCGCGCTTGACGAGAGAATTAGCAAAATTCTAAACGAATTTTCTTGATTCTAATTTGAGCGCGATATAGCTGCCGCCAGTCTTGTTGGGACATAAAACTCAAAAGAGAGAGGCGGCGCGAAGCACCGCCTCTCTCTTTTGGGTTTTGATTTGTCTTAATACAAGTGGCGACAGCGATAAAATAGGATCAGTAGACTTATTGGTAAGCGACCATGTCAGAATCAATTACGATCGCCGATATTTACAAATTATTTGAGGAGACTAATGCTGCATTAGTCTCCTCAACTGCTGCATTAGAACAATCAATAGAGCAATCAATAGAGCGATCGCGAGCTGAATTTACTCGCAGTCTCGCAGAATCCCGTGCCGAATTTGATCGCAGTTTTGCAGAATCTCGTGCCGAAGCTGATCGCCGTATGGCAAGTTTAGAAAAAACAGTTGAACGCACCAGTAAGGCTGTTGATAGCTTAACAACTCGATGGGGGCGCTTTGTGGAAGAGTTGGTCAGACCTGCGGTGGTGCGGATGTTTCGCGATCGCAATATTTTAATCACGCGCACTATGGAAAGAGTGCGATCGCCGCTTGCATCTGGGAGTCCGATGGAAATTGATATCTTGGGAGTAAACGGAATGAAGGTGGTGGCG
>JBBQRB010000058.1:0-15284 GCA_038215315.1 Pseudanabaenales cyanobacterium | reverse complement strand
TTTTTTTGCGTTTTTTATTTCTCGTGGTCCCTTTTTTTTAAAAAAAAAAAAAAACCCCCTATTTTGCCGCCCCAACCCCCGCTCATATTATTTAAAAAATTTGTTGGGGGCCCCCCCCCCCCCCACTACTAATCTTTACTGGATAGGGAGTAGGACTACCCAGTCGATTGGAGGATGGAGATATAATAGAAACCGAAAACCCAAAAAGCTGTGGCACACGCGCAGCATGTGCCACAGCTTTTTGGGTTTTAGTTTGCGTACCTAAGCAAAATAATTTAAAAAAATATTTATTCTATTTTATAGAGATTGAATGCAGAACAAAAAGGCGATTGTGTTAGGAGTTTCGGGAGCATCAGGCATGATCTATGCCGTGCGATCGCTCAAATTTTTGCTAAATAATCACTACAACGTCGATCTGGTGGCTTCAAAGGCAGCAATGATGGTTTGGCAATCAGAAAATCAGATTGTAATGCCTAGTAACGTGCGATCGCAGGAGCAGTTTTGGCGAGACCAGAGCGAGACAGTTGATGGGCAGTTAGTTTGTCACCAGTGGGGGGATGTGGGGGCAACGATCGCTAGTGGTTCATTTCGGACATTGGGAATGTTGGTAATTCCTTGCAGTATGGCAACGGTTGCCAAAATCGCTCATGGGTTAAGCTCTGATCTATTAGAGCGTGCTGCTGATGTCCACCTTAAGGAAGGGCGGAGGCTAGTCATCGTACCGCGTGAGACACCGTTGAGCTTAATCCACTTGCGTAATCTCACTGCGCTTGCGGAGTGTGGGGCAAGGATTGTCCCAGCTATTCCTGCTTGGTATCATCAACCAAAGACGATTGAGGACTTGGTTGATTTTGTGGTGGTCAGGGCTTTAGATCAGTTGGATATCGATGCTGACTTAGTTCAGCGTTGGCAAGGGCGAGGTTCGGCAGTACCTCCTGCATTAATTGCCGAAGATGACGCTGCTGCACATATCTATAACTAGCTCAGCATGGTTACAGCGCTCAAACCCGAACCAGTAGAACTTTTGAAAGGGTTGCTTCGCAACCCTTTCAAAAGTTCTACTGGTTCGTTTGATCGGAAATTGCTATAGGATCGCAAAAATGGCTCGGTGGGCTTCGCCCACCGAGCCATTTTTGGGCTTTAAAATACATACAGCGCTTTGCGCTCAAACCCAAATCAGAGAATATTTTGAAAGCGCTGCTTTGCAGCGCTTTCAAAATATTCTCTGATTTGGGTTTTTAAGCTGAAATTTGTTTATTGCGATTTTGCCAGTAAAAGATAATCGCGATGTTGATGGATTTGAAGAGAAAGTACATGGAGGTGAAGGTCACAAAAAATAGCATTGTGCCAAAAAAGAAGCTAGGGTTTCTCAGATTACTGAGAGCATCTTGGAAAACGAGTTGCGGCTGTGTAAAAACGTCCCAGCTATTTAGACGATTGAACCTGCCCCAATACACGCCGATCGCACAGATAAAGGTAATGGTAATTTCTATCCATAGTGGATTTTTGATGAGCTTGATCTTTTTTAAATAATTTGTAAGATTAATCATCGATATCACATAGCATTGAAACCCTGCGAGCAAAAAGGCAACATACTGAGGGATTAAGACAAAAATTATGCCATTGCTGGAAATGTCTAAAGATCGTGAATCATCCACAAAATGAATAATATCGGTGATGATGTAAGGAGCATTGGGTAAAAATAGGATGAATAGTCCTAGACCTAGCCACCAGAGAGGATTTTTGGATAATCGTTTTGGCGATCGCTCAGTAAATAACATATAACTAAGTACGAGTGGAATAATTGCTAAAAATAAATTCCAACTCATCCATCGAAAATTACCAAAAAACTGTGCAACTGCTTCTGTCATACTCTTTAGCTTTTTAATACTTAGTAATTTGCTTAGCTATTCATACCTTTTAGATAACATCCTATGAGCAATAGTTTCCCAATTTCACAGGAATGGTTAATTGCGATCGCTTTAAACACAATTTTAGGCGCGATCGGTTTACTATTGCCTCGTAAAGTCCTGACTACCGCAGGGATTTGTCATGCATGGGCTTTAGGGATAATTATTTGGGGCTGCCTTGGCTGGCAGGGTTATCTAGTAATTTTAATCTATTTGATTGTCGGTTCGGGAGTGACTCGCATCGGTAAAGGCATCAAGGAATCCAAAGGTATTGCCGAAAAGCGAGATGGGGCAAGAGGTCCTGAAAATCTTTGGGGTTCGGCGGCAACGGGAGCAGTTTGTGCGATCGGACAGGCGATCGCCCCTAATCCATTATGGCTAATTGGCTATGTGGCAAGTCTCAGCACTAAGTTAGCCGATACGACTGCTAGTGAAATTGGCAAAGCCTATGGCAAAACCACATTTTTAATTACTACGTTTAAGCCTGTTCCCGCAGGTACGGAGGGAGCCATTAGTCTAGAAGGGACGCTGGGCGGTATTTTGGGATCATTAGTGATTGCGGTGATTGGTTGGGGCGTAGGCTTATTGGACAATCCTTGGCAGATACTTTGGTGCGCGATCGCGGCTTTTATCGCCACCAACATCGAAAGTCTGATCGGCGCAACTTTGCAAGAAAAATATGATTGGTTAACCAATGAATTAGTTAATGGCATTAATACCAGTATTGGCGCTGCGATCGCGGTGTTAATTGCCTTGATATAGCGCTCTCTGGCAAGTTGCGAAGCGAAGCGCCGCAACTTGCTTTGACTATCTATTTTTTTAGAAGTAAATAGTACAATTCGCCATCGCCTTTGATGAGTCCTGCCCTTTGTTTAGCTCGATCGCCAGTACCCATAAAAATATCGACTCGTCCTGCACCACGAATTGCACCACCTGTATCTTGATCGAGGACAAAGCGTTGCACATTCCGAAGTTCGAGCTTACCTGTTATCGGGTTTTCAAAGGGAACTTGGGTACGCACTAGGGCGATACCACCAGAGGGGAAGATTTTTTTGTCTGTAGCAATGGAGCGCTCAGGGCTGACTGGTACGCCGATACTGCCTGTCGCTGGCTGTCCGCTAGTCTCCCGAAAAAAGATAAAGCTAGGATTGCGGTTGAGATACATTAATGTTTCTTGAGGATTAGCGCGAAAGTAATCGATCAGAGCTTGGAGATTGACATCTTCTAAGCGGATTTTGCCATCACGAACTAGCTCAGCACCAACTGAGCGATAGGGCTGATCGGTTTTACCCGCATAGCCAACAGTTAATACTTCGCCACCTTTTAGTTGCAATCTTGCTGAACCTTGCACATGAACCAAAAAAGCCTGAAAGCGATCGCTAAGCCAAGCAACTTCTAAACCAGCTAGTTGCTTACTACCTTCAAGCATGGCGCGGGTAGGATGGGGCGATCGCCACTGGGCAAAGTCGGACGGTAGCTTGTAAAGCGGATACTGAAACTCGTCAGTACGAGTACGACTAGCCTTGTAAACTGCTTCGTAATAGCCTGTAAACTGCACAGTCCCCTTGCGATCGCGCCCCACCGATTGATACACATCAAATTCACGATTTACCGCCTGTTGGAGATCTTTAGCAGTGCGAGAAACCTGCACAAGTCGCCGAAATCTGACTAGGCTTTTTTCTACGAGTTCTTGGCTGATCCCTGCAACAGGATAGCGTTTAGCGGCTGATGGGGTACGAATATAGCGAATGCTATGGTCGATCGCCTGTAATAGCACTGGGCGATCGCGTTCTAATAAATCGTCTGTAATATCAAGGCTAAGGGGGTTAGTTGCTCTTGGCGAGAGCGGAACTATCGCTTGAGACTGTTGTAACTCGGCAGCTTGGGCGGACAACTGAAACTCTGACTGCATATAGCAGGGAGGTACGGCACAGATTAATCCAACCCAAGTCGCAAATAGCAAATCTGCGCCACGATGCAAATGGGGTTTTAGTTGGGGATATAAATTGCGGTGTAAATGGGAACCAATCACCCTTAAAAACTCCTGAATAAATAAACGCTAAAACAAACCAAGACTTGTAAAAGCCTACAGCTTTGCAAGTAACAAATATAACGTTTCTATGCTCTAAGGATCGCAAACACAATAACTTAGGCATTTCAAAACCCAAATACAGCGCTTTGCGCTGTTGTAAAACCCAGAGAGACTTTTGAAAGTGCCGCTTCGCGGCACTTTCAAAAGTCTCTCTGTACCCTTTAAAGCCCAAATATGATTTGGGCTTTATTTAATTTGCGATCCTAAGCAACTTGATAATTAAAACTAAAGGTTGTCCACTGATTTACATCAAGCATCCATGTATCGCCGATGGGACTCGTAAAGTCAGAGACTTTATAGGCACGATCTAGATCATTGAGTAGAGATTGGATCACTTGCAAAGGATTAGGGATTGAGATTAGTCCATTTAAGGACGAAGCTTGACGTTGAGATGTTTCTAAGCTTCTAGTAACTTCAAGTAGTGGTGAGCGGCTGATCACCACAAACACATCAACAATCCCCTTCGGTGCAGAAACAGCCCAATTTATCGGCACTTTGGGATAAGGAATCGTGAGGGTGGATTGAGGGGGAATGATGCCATCACTGGCGTAGGGTGTAGCTGTGAAGTTGGAAGTCAATATTTTGCTACGAGGATCAAGGCAAAAGATTCTGGTATAGAGAGGTTCTTCGCTAAAGTTTTCGATCTGACATTCAAGGCGATCGCCAATGCTAATTGGCTTAGTCCGAATGGTGTTGCTCAGGCTGCTAGGAGGGACAGAAGCTGCACGGGCTGAGGATTTACTAGCGATGGTAACAGGACGAGCATCGACTCCGATCGCAGCTTTAAAAGTAGTCCGCACATCTAAACTCGCGGAGGATTGATTTTCAGTGATGCGGAGCAATTTGGCGGCTAGCAAACTATCCAGAAATGGCTGCAATCGTTTGAGTGCTACACCTACTGATTCACCTACCGACCCAAACGAGCCAAGAATTGGCGTGCGCCCAACCGTAAACAGCCCATAGCTCGCCGTCTGCGTACCAAATAAGCAATCGACATTCTGTTCATTAGCATTGACCCCATACATATTGGGCAGTGTTGAGAGCGCACTGGTGGCATCTACCCGTTCTATTTTGCTAAGCCCTGTATCGATAGCGATCGCAAGTTTCGTATTGCGGGCGATCGCTCTGACAACTTCTTGAAGCTGTATCCCCGATTCTAGTCCTTGCCCTATCTTTGGTTCCGCATTCGATTCACTTTTAGGATTGGTACTGGGATCGCTAATTATTTCCACACGTCCGTTAAATCCATTACAAGCTTTTAGCTGCACTAAAACTCTGGCATCGTGAGGATTAACGGTACTCAAAATCGAACCTGTGGCGTAATTATTGAGAACTGTAATAGGTAGCCCTGCCAAGGACACATCTGCGGCACGGCGATCGCTAGTAATTGCCGTAACCACGCCGTCAGCGCTAAAGGCAGGAATAGGGAAAACATCAAAAGTATCGTTCGCAATACTCTTCAACTTTGCCGCTTTGCCATCGGGGGATATTTTGCCATCGGGGGATATAAGAACATCCGAGAGCTTATCGACTTTCCACATATTAGCAATCTGCTGATCCATCGGGAGACTGGCGTTGTGCATGATTCGCCGATCAATGGTTGTAGCAATATCGCTCATAACTACATTAATCGTGCTTGCAGGCATAATTTGCCAGAGTTGCTGCACCAGTGCATAAGTAAATGCACCACTGCTGAAGCCCGCCCATTGAGCATCAATACAGGGCATCTCCCCCAAAGCCGCGCGTAAAGTCACACCAGTTGATGATGGAGAAAGAATGGCATCATCATTAACTGGTGGCAGCCAGCTTTTCAGACCAATTCGCGATCGCAAACGAAAGTTGCCAACAGTCGGTAAGGTCGATAAATTGGGGTAATAAAAACCTGCATCAATCACATTAACAAGGCGATCAGTGGCAATTGTTTGCATCCAGACTTGCCATTCTGATTCGGTAATGTCTTGTAGGCTATCTGGATCTTGAGGTAAGCCACTATCGACTGGCACGAGGGTATTGTAGTCACCAAGGCGAGATCCATAGCCGCTAAAATGCACTACCACTAAATCATCAGGTAAGGTTTGGGCGATTAAATGCTCGGTAATTGCATTGGCTATGTTGGCGCGGGTAGCTTCGCGATCGGTGAGGGTGACAATATCCTGCGGCGCAAAGCCAAAGCGGTAAATCAATAATTCTTTTTGCAGTTCCACATCATTGAGACATCCGCGCAGAGATAACTTCGATGGTGTGGAACTGTTATCATCCTTTGGACTACATTGATTAATGCCAATGAGAAGGGCTAACTTGTGTTTGCTGGCGAACGCTTGTCGTGCATATTGTTCTGCGGCAAATGCCACGCGATCGCGAGTGAGCAATTGCCACCCGATCAGGCTACTTAGACCCGCCTGCAAGAATTGTCGCCTTGCAATCCCCATATTTTTGCCATGAATTACTGTGTTTTTGACAATTGCCTCTCTAATTAAAGCTGATTCAATGCCGATCTTGTCAGTTATTTTTACGAAGCTTTAAATTTTGTGTCGATAAGAAAAAACTGGATAGCAAGCTCTAAAATATTGAATTTACTGAGTTTTGTACAAAGTTGACAGATGGTATATAGTTTATCTTGCTAAAATCTAACTAATATTATTGCTAAGCTTAATTTATAGGCTTGAATATTTACGTCAGATCAACAGGCAGTATTAGAGCAAGTTAGAAGCTAATAACGAGGATTGATTAATGGCATCCAATAAAAATAATCAACAAAAGGGTTCGGGCGCTGACAACTCTGATATCAATAAGTCAACGGCTTCGGATGCTTCTGATGTCGATTGGATGATCATGTCTGATCTAAGTACGCGAATTGGCGGCTCTCCCCAGCCTCAAAAAACGATAATCCAGTCCACAGCCGCAAAACCTGCAACCCAAAATCCTACCAGTGCAAATCTTGACAATGATCTTGAAGATCTGGAATGGTTGCAATCCATTGGTTTAGACGCGGAAATAGAGCGATCGCCTTCGCCAAGCATCACAGTTTCCTCAACGGAAACCCAAAATAATGTTGAAAATATTGACTGGATGATCGTCACCAATCTCAAGCAAAGAATGGATGATTCGGAGATCAAAGCCAGAGCTAAAGCCAATTTAGATAATATCCCACCTCCAACTACTGTATTGCAATCAAGCCTAGACAGTTTAAGTGATAGTTTAAATAATGATTTGGGTTTAGGAGAGCTAAACTTCTTAGAAGATTCAGATTTGGCTGATTTAGATGATTTAGGCTTTGATACTTCTGATACATTCGACAATCTAGACTCCAGTTCACTTGATTTTATTAGTAACGATAATGAGCAAAATCTTCTCGAACTTAATAGTTTTCTTGAAGATAATTTTGATCTAAGTAATGATCTAAGTGATGAATTAAATGATCTAGGACAAAATGCAAGTAATGATTGGGAATCCATCGCTGGATTTGAGTCTCTAGATGAGGATCTTGTCAATCAGTTTGAAGAAGTGACAACTAATGTTAATGAGCAGATTGAGGAACCAATCGTTGATATTAACCAGCAGTTTGATCAATTCGAGGAATCGATAAATGATGTTAATCCTCAAATTGCTCAATTTGAGGAAGATATTGTAGATCTATCTGAAATTTATCTTGAAGAGCAATCTGTAGATCAAGATGAGCAATTGGTTGATTATTCTAACCTTCAGACCGATACGCAGTCAGGGCTAGCAATCTTCAATGATAGCTTTGAGATGGAAACACAAATTTCCGCGATCGCAAGTGTAAATCCTGAATATGAGCCTGAATTTAATAGCGCGATCGCCGAAGTTTCCGAAGAAATATACACAACAGAAGAGCTAGACGAAGAGTATTCTGAAGAGCTTGATTTAGAAGAATCAGCAGCAGTATTTGCAGATCAAATACAAACTAATCAAGACATTCAGGATATATTTAACAATGAAGAAATTAGTCGAGACGCTGAGGAATTTAATTCCTTAGACGATAGTTTTGGCGAGATCCAAGATATTAACTCGCTAGATGCCGCAGCTATCAGCGATGAGGTTTGGTCGAATTCCGCAAATATTAGCATTGACACAGATTCCTATGACGATGCATTTGCAAACAGTTGGGAAGTAGACGTTCAGAATATTGCTAGCAGTTCTGAAAATATTGATGTTTCTGATGACGCAATTTGGGGTGGAGATATTCTTGAATCTAGCTCTATATCCGATAAAGCAATAAGTAATGCTTTTGAGCCAGAAGAATGGTCTGTCCCCACATCGCCAGACTACGCAGAGCCATCAGGAAATGAATTTGTTTATGAAGACCTCTCAGAGATTGCCACTGATCAAGATTGGAGTGCAGATCTAGAAGACGAGATTGATGAAATTAGTCCAGAGGTTCCTATTAGTGAGACAAGTTGGGATATCGGTAACGAGGATAGTTACGCACAGGATTTAGAGCAAAATTTTGTTCAAGATTTTGTTCAAATCGTTGATGCGAGTAATGAATTAAGTGCTGAACAAAATTCTGACTGGATTTTAGAATCTGAGCAAGCTCTGACAACAGATGACTTGGATGCAGGCGATCTTAGTAATTGGCAAGATTCCATTGAAGCTGAGAGTGCAGCCGACTATTATGCTGATGAGCTTGATCCTAATAGCTATGACCTTGGATGGGAGCAATTACCAGTCGCAGATGAGGATGTCAATGCACTAGAGCCGTTAGAAATTCTTGCAGAAAATGCAGCAGTTGATAGTTTTGAGACTGACAACTTCATAGGTGAAAACAACGTAGGTGAAGAAAATATACATGAAGATTTTGATTTTCAAGATAGCTTAGATGATGCCAATTTAGACTCGCAAAATGATGATGATTGGGCGATCGCTGAAGCATCCCTCGATTATGCCAGTACTGACTCCAGCTTTGTCGATAATTTTGTTCAAGACGAATTCACTGATACCTACGAAAGTTTATCTGAACCACTGATGGAAGAGTTAGAGATACCGCAATCAGATCTATCTTTGGCAAATAACTCAGTAGAGGATTTTGATCAAGATTTTGCTGCTGCGATCGCTGATCAAATTACTGGATCTGGGTTCAACAATGATTTAGATAGTTATACAGCCTATCCTCTACAGTCTGAGCTTAATCCCATTCCTGCCCCTAATAACTATCCAGAAAACAACCTCAGTAGCGCTCAAACTGATGAGTTAGAGAGTATTCTTGATGAAGATTTTGACTTAGCAACGTTTGATGATGACAGTCTAATCGACTATTCTCTGTCAGAAGACAATAATATCGCAACCATGCTTACCCCCGTCCGTCCCAATTCTGCTAACACACAGGCAAATGTTGAGCCTAATGCTATTAACGATCAGCAGGAACCATTTCCCTCAGCGTTGGATTTGGATGATTTTGGCTTAGAAGACGAATTTGAGAGAGCGATCGCTAATGACTCCCTAGAGGATGAATTTGCGGCAGAATTAGGAATTGAAGAGTCTTTAGCCAATGAGATGCTCAATGGCAACGGTGTTAGCGCAGATTTTTCACCTAATCTTAATCTTGATGTTCCATCTCCAAGTTTTGATAGTGGTGCTTCTGTTAATTCTTTTCCCACACCATCTGTAGGATCTAGCTACGATTCTAACGATCATGATTTTCTTGATGACTTTGACTTAGACAGTATTGGCACCGCTTTTGATAGTGACGAGTTTGACTCAAATTTTATCAACCCCGTCATCAGTACAGGACTAACACCACCCGCACCACCCAGTCAGCCCACTCCAGTTCCTAGTCCCGCCTTACCAACCATTAATAACAATCCACCGCCACCACCGCCATTTATGCTGCCTTTGCCGCCAAAGCGTAGCACTGCCCAGCCTAAACAGTCTAATCCCACTAGTGGTAGACCCTTAACAACTCCCAACCAAACCAGTGGGGGGGCGGTAAGTATAGATGATCGTAATTTCGACAGCTTTCATAATGATCATCATGATTCGAGCAAATTTAAAAATAATAAGTCGATTAGTTCCATTGACGAGGGTTGGTCAGATTTACTAGATGCTGATACGGTCTTATCGGACGTGTTGCCATCACCTATGGATTCACGCACGATAAATCCTTCGCAAATGGCTAATATTCCGCCCCGACCCATGATGAATACGGGCAATCCCTCTCAAGGGCGATCGCCAGAAAATTCATCCACTTCGGCTAGACGCAAACAGCCTCGTCTTCCTGATTTCGATGAACTTGGACTAGAAGTTCATGACGATAATAATGATTGGTCTGGACTTCTAGAAAGTGGTGATCTGTCGGACAATATAACCACTATCAGTCCCTCCACTACGCCCTTGTCTTCGCGTGGACAGCAACCGATCGCTAGACGCTCTGATATAACGAGTGTTAGTGAAACAAGGGAAATTCCCCGCGATCGCCGTTCGCCTCAGGTGACAAACTTCGGTGATGCAACCCAAGCTCGCATGGCAGCCCACCCCGATCAGATAGATTTCAATAGATTTACGGAAGATAACTACGATCGCTATGAGCCGCCTAGCAACTTCCCAGAAGCTGCCCCAAGCAAGTCCCAAGCCACTAAACCTAGCATTAGCTTAGAGTCACTATGGCAAAACTATCTCAAATTTCCTACGATGGGATTAGGCGCGATCGGTGCAGCACTTCTGCTATACACAGTCATGAATAGACCTGTATTTGAGTTAGGGCTGCGCTGGGGCATTTTTAAAGATGCGCGTGGGCTTGACTTTACAAATGCTGACTTTAGAGGAGCCAAGTTGGATAATGTTGACTTTAGTAAAGCAATTTTAACGAAGGCAAAGATGCAAGATGCGAGTCTAGAAGGAGCGAATTTCCAAGACGCAAATCTAGATGGAGTTAGCTTTGTCAAAGCAAATCTAAATCAAGCCAAATTAGTTGGTACAAGTGTCGTTTGGTCTGAGTTTAGAGATGCTCAGATGCGATTTGTTGACTTTTCGGGTGCAGATTTAACTCGTTCCAACTTTAGCGGAGCAAACCTAACTGGAGCTAGCTTTAGAGGCACTAAAATTGGCGCTCAAGGTACTGACAAAGCCACCAAATTGCCGCCAATAAATTTACTAGCTTGGCAAATTGTCAATCAACCACTGGAAGGTCGAAATCTTGCTAATAAAAATCTATCAGGACTAAATCTCAGTTTTAGTAATCTCAAAAGAGCGAACCTTACTAAGGCAAGGTTAAACTTTACCGATCTAGCGGAAGCGGATTTAAGGGGTGCAAATTTGACAGGTGGGCAGCTAGATGGCGCAAATCTAAATGGGGCTAAGCTAAATGGCATCAATTTAACTGGTGTCAAGTTTGACAAAAGTAAATTGCCAAAAACCGATGCCCAAACTGTCTGTCCTGATGGCAAGAATGGACCTTGCAAGTTTTAACACCGAAACCCCAAAGATAGTGGCGGCGCTCCGCGCCGCCACTATCTTTGGTTTACAGCTCAAAGCGCTGTAATAGCAGATTCTTAACGCTTAATGGCTTCAATTTTGGCGGACAAGCCTTTTTGAGAAAGGCGAGCTACTTGTCCCTCAGCTACCCGTCGATCGCTGTAGGCTCCGATCTGCACCACCAAGTTGCCATTTAAGCGCGAGGCAAAGGAGTTAGGTACGATCTGACGCACCTGTGCTACGGCATTGGGAGAAGATACTGGTACAACTACCCGATAACGGGGTTGGGCTTGCGGTGTGAGACTGGTATTAGCAAGTGGCGCGATCTGAATTGGCTGATTTATTGGCTCACCCGATGGAGGGGTAGAGCGGACAGGAGGTAAGCTAGCACTAATTTCAGGATTAGTCGGTATCGGTGCATTAAATTGTCTAGGTGTAATGCGAACAATTACTGATGTGACGGGTTCATACCAAAAAGGACTATTAGCCTGACTTGACGCATTAGAGCCAAAATTCGGAATGTTATTTTGAGTTAGGGGATTGGCTGTAACTAGGACTGGCGGAACATTAGGACTGGGTGTAAAGCTCATCGGCTGATTAGTCGCGACCCTTTGCCTAAGCTGTTGATTGATATTGGCAAATCGGTTGTTGGTCGAGGGGGTAGTCTGCCCAGATGTTGGGACTGTAGATTGAGCATCTTGGCTAGGACTACTAGCAAACAAATTGGCTGGCTGTCGGGTATTTGATAATTGCAAATCACCCTTAACTCTTTTTGTGTCCAATTGATTTCCCAAAACCACAACCTTATTTCTGCTAACGTTTTGCAAATCGAAAGTGCCATTGCCTTGAAAATTATTATTGCCATCATCATTGGGCTTACCCAGATCGGGGGTCGCCAGATCAGAGATAGTTAAGCCATAGTCACGGTTATTGACGATCGCATTGCCGCGCAAAATTGGCTTTGCATTACCTTGAATCAAAATTCCATTTTGATTTTGCGTAAATGTATTTTCAGTAATTTGTGGCGCAGCATCTTGGCGAATACTCATGCCAAAGGTTGTTTGTTGAAATAAGTTGCCACGAATATCGGGGCTAGCTTTACCTTCGATCGCCAAGCCACTAGTGCCATTGCGAAAAAATTGATTTGCGGAAATGATCGCTCTTGATGTACCCGAAATCAAGCCGCCATCTTGTTTGTTGTCTAAAAAAGTATTGTTGGCGATCGCAGGACTAGTATTTTCAATCCATAGTCCATAGCCTCTAGGCTGGGGATTAGTGACAGTCACGCCACGTAGTTCTGAGCGATCACTAAAGGCGATCGCCACATTTTGGGGAAACCCTAACTGCGATCGCCATGCACCACCTCCCGTTACAACAACATCCTTGCCCTTGTTAGTCTCGTTGCCGCGCAAAGTTACATTGGGACGCAATCGAATTGGAAACTTCTCACCTGTCTTGTCACTATAAACTCCGTCCGCAAGCTGAATAATCACAAGCTGATTGAGCTTAACTCGACTGAGGGCATAAGTAATAGTCTTATAAGGAGCCGCAACATTTGTACCCAACTCAGGGCGATCGCTGCCAATGCGCGGATTCACATAAATAACCGTGTTTTGGGCAGTTACTGGCAAAGCTATGACTAAGCAAGGACTCCAAAAGGCAATCGGCAGCAAATAGATCAGTTTACGGAAAACAAGAGTTGGTAACATTTTGCGGTTTTTGCCCATATATCAAGTTGCTATATAGGAGTATGCGCCGCATAACCCTATATAGGTTTTATTTGTCAGACGTTATTACAACATAAATGTTCGAGAATCAACATCCGCTTCATTACGGTTTGCCAAAAAATCAGTCATTACATTGTCAGACTCTAAGTTGCCATCGACCAGATTTACAATGCGATCGGCAACATCAAGAATACGGTTGTCGTGAGTCACCATCAAAATCGTAATATTTTCTTCCTTTGCCATTTTTTGCATCAAGGTCACGACATCGCGCCCAGACTTCTTATCTAGCGCGGCTGTTGGTTCGTCAGCCAAAATCAGGCTCGGACGATTAACCAAAGCACGCGCGATCGCTACTCTTTGTTTTTGTCCACCCGACAAAGCATGGGGCTTGTAGTCCACCCTTTCACCCAATCCCAAAGCCGTCAAAATCTCCGATGCTTTATTGGCTGCCATCGCATTACCACCCTCATGCTTAAACAAGTCCGTAGACATCATCACATTTTGTCTCGCTGTCAAAGAATGAAAGAGGTTGTGCGCCTGAAAGATAAACCCAATATTTTTACGGATTTGCACCAGACTTTTGGGATTAAGCCCCCTTAGCTCCTGCCCTAAAACTTGCAAACTCCCTTCTTGGATAGTTCTCAACGCCCCGATGAGGGTCAGCAATGTAGTCTTGCCTGATCCAGATGGCCCCGTAAGAATCACTATTTGCCCAGCATAGATGTCAAGGTTGATATTAAATAAAACCTGTTTGAACAGATCGCCTTCACCATAATGAAAATTCAGATCGCGGATCTGGACTGATGGCTCAACATTATTCGACAAAGATTGTGGTGAAGTCTCAGAAAAAGTGTCAATCATAGTCTTTAAGTCTATGGGCAAGGTAAATACAACAAATCATACTCCCTTCCCAGTGAAAGATTATCGGTGCGGCGCACCGCGCCGCAACGCTAATTTCTTGAGTTTAATGTCTAGTCCTATGCTAGGAAGGGAGTATATTGGCTTTTAGTATGCAAGTAAAAATAGCGATCAAGGAGGCTATACAAATATGACGACCTTGTACGAACAAGATTATGCTTTGTGGTCAGAAAAGATGGCTGACTTGATATCTAATAAGCGTTTTGATGAGCTAGATATCGAAAATCTAGTGGAGGAGGTTAGGGACAATCCAGAGGGAAAGACTAAATATTGCTGACTATTTAGCAGATAGTCCTAGTCTATAAAAGTATGTTACAGATGAATATCTGGGCGTGATTTACAAAAAAGCGCGACTAGATGCGATCGCCTGTCCATGACTCTAAACTGGCAACCCAGAAGCCTTTCCGCAGGATTAGGTTTTCTCAAAACAAATGCTTGACTTGATAAATATTACAATGATTTAAAAATCTATATCCCTCAATACTATGGAAATAACTACACTGAGTTTAACCGAAGAAAACAAGAGGAAATTAGGCTATATTCAACAAAAAACCAATCAAGATCTGCAATCTGCGATCGCATCCGCAATTGATGCATATTTTCAGCAACTTCAAAAACAAAAAGATCCTCTTGCTCGTCTCAAACAAAGCCCTTTAATTGCTAGTTTTCAAGGTGAGTCAGGACTATCTGAAAATTCCGAGGAAATTTTTCGTGACCTGATTGGCAAAGGTAAATGATTATTGCTGATACGGGATTTTTTCTAGCCCTCTTTAATGCTAATGACGATCATCACCAAAAAGCGAGAACAATCTTAAATAGATTGGATGAACCGTTGATTACTACACATCCAGTTATCTCTGAAACCTGTTACTTACTTGTGGCAAGAGGCGGTGGTATAGCGCAAGAATGTAAATTCTTAGTTGATGTTGCTGAAGAAGCATTTCAGGTATTCGATCTTGAAATAGCTCATTTTCAAAGAATGGCATTTTTAATAAAGCAATATGAAAATTTACCTATGGATTATGCAGATGCATCTTTAGTTATTTTGGCAGAATATTTAAAACATGGCAAAATTCTCACTACCGATCGCCGAGATTTTGCTGTATACCGTTGGAGCAATATAAATGCCTTTGAAAACTTACTTTTTGAATAAAAGATTTGAGTTACCGACAGAAAATATTATTCCCGCAATCACATCTGAATTTG
>JBBQRB010000057.1:0-15585 GCA_038215315.1 Pseudanabaenales cyanobacterium | reverse complement strand
ACAAATGGTGGCGGCTAGTAGGCATGGAATCATGATTACGCCGAACCAGCCTACATATAGACGGTTGTTGGTGCTGGTGATCCAGTTGCAAAACTGATCCCAGATTGATGCGCTTTCGCGTCTCTGTACTGCTGTGGTCATAATGGCGTATAAATCCTAGTTGGAATGTATAAGTTATGAAATATATGAGTTTTCGCTCACTTAACAAATACATTAGTAGAACTGTTGCGTAATGTAAATACTAAAATGTTAAATCTATCTATAATTATTAAGCTGGCTTCAAGGCTTGCTAAAGTTTCCTACACCCAAATATAATTTTGCAACTTCAGGATCATTTAGCAATTCAAAACCTTTACCCGTGAATTCATCCTTACCTAAATGCATGATATAACCCCGATCTGCGATCGCGAGAGCTTTACGTGCATTTTGTTCTACTAAGATTATTGATGTTCCTGATTGATTAATTTTTTGAACTAAGTCAAATATGTCTTGTACTAATATTGGCGAAAGTGCTGCTGATGGTTCGTCTAAGATTAATAGTCTAGGTTCCAGCATCATGGCTCTTCCCATTGCCAACATTTGCCGTTCACCACCTGACAACGTACCAGCCTTCTGATTATGACGCTTTGCTAATACAGGAAAAGTTTCATAAACTTTGTTTTTGACATTTTTGATATTTCCCTGCCTTGTGTAGGCTCCCATGTCAAGGTTTTCAGAAATGCTTAGAGACGGGAAGACGTTGGCAATTTGAGGGACATAGCTAATTCCGTAGCGAACGATTTGTTCGGGTTTAAGTCCAACTAAGGAGCGATCGCAAAATAATATCTCACCTGATCGTATTGGAACTAACCCAAAAATCGCTTTAGCTAAAGTTGATTTACCAGCACCATTAGAACCAATTACTGTTATTAACTCCCCTTCGTAAACCGTCAGCTTTGCACCTTGTAAAATATCTACGCCGTCCACATATCCCGCTACTATGTCACGGACTTCGAGAATAGCTGGACTGGAAACTTGGCGATCGCCTGTAGCCGCAGATTGACTGACATCCATAAAACTAAATCACGTTAAAAAAGTATGTTAACTTTTCAGCTCTATTAGCAACAAGCATATAGCTTTTACAGCGCAAATCGTGGTTATACAGCGCTTTGCACCGTTCTAAAACCCAGAGAAAGTTTTAAAAGTGCCGCGAAGCGGCACTTTTAAAACTTTCTCTGTACTCTTTAAAGTCTCAATAGGCTGTAAGAGCAATCAATATTTTTAAATTAAAGCCAAAGAGATTATTGTTGCGGAGCTTTTGTGCCGCGACAATAATCTCTTTGGTCTTAATTTTGATTTCACATAATCAGCAAACTCTATGCAACACTTTGTTTACTCCCTTCCCAGTGTAAGAATAAATATTAAAACCCAAGGATTAGAGGTGCGGCGCTTCGCGTCGCACCTCTAATCCTTCACTGGGAAGGGAGTAACAGAATTGCTACAAAGAGATATTGCATAAATTGCATTAAAACTATGCAGTATTTGTTTGAATCAAGAATTATCGGTTACAGTCCATCAGTTACAATAACCAAACAGCATTTAGATTTTAATGCAGTCTTGTAATTTTTGTAATTATTTAGAGGGCAAAACGTGCCACAGGCTAAGCATTTGCTAATTGGTTCCACTAGGTCAGGCAGTGGAAAGTCGGCAACAATTTTAGGACTGACTTACAACTTGCAAGCTAAAGGTTACAAAGTTGGCTATGGTAAGCCGATCGGTACTTTTACATCCAAAGAATTGCCTGAATCTGCCGATCGGGGTGAAGCGGATGTTGAATTTATCAAAAAAGCTTTAAACCTGCCGCAGTCACTTCTAAGACCAACACTTCTAAATCTTGATCGCGCGGCACTGCAACACCGTCTCTCAGGAGAAGATACAGATGATTACAGCACTAAATTGGAGGAGTATAAAAAGATCATCGACGGTGATCTTGTACTGCTAGAAGCTCCCGCAAATACTGCTGAGGGTGCAATATTTGGACTTTCATTACAAGAAATGGCTGAACATCTTGATGCCCCAATTTTGTTAGTTATGCGATTTGGATCTTTGTTGGTCGTAGACCATATTCTGATGGCAAAACAACGCTTTGGCGATCGCCTTCTGGGAGTAGTAATTAACGATATTCCTGATGGACAGTATGAGACTACCATTGAAGTATTACATCCTTATCTAGAAAAGCAAGGTATTCCTGTGCTTGCGATGATGCCAGAAAATCGGACTTTGCGTAGTGTAAGTGTGTCTGAGCTAATTGACCAGCTTGGTGCAACCATTCTGTGTTGTCCAGAAAATATTGATCTAGGCAAAGTAATGGTAGAAGAGCTAAAGATTGGAGCTATGGATGTAAATTCAGCCCAGAGTTACTTCCGAAAGTCATATAACAAGGCAGTAATTACAGGTAGCAGTCGTATCGATCTTCAGTTTGCGGCTCTTGAGACTTCTACTAATTGCTTGATTTTAACGGGTCGTCCTTTTATTAGCGATGATGTTGCCCATAAGGCTATGGAGTTGGGAGTACCAGTTCTTGCAGTTAGTAAAGACACACTTGGAACTGCTGGCATTATTGAGAGCTGTCTCGGACAAGTTCGCTTGCATGAGGGCGTGAAGGTCACAACTATTTGTGAAATGATGGCAAGTCACTTTAATTTTGATAGGTTTCTGAAACTTATGCAAATTAAGGCTCTCGTTACGGTGTAGCCAACAAAAAAACAGGGCTGTAGCGCTTCGCGCTACAGCCCTGTTTTTTTGTTGGCATCACAACATTTCATTTAAAGTTTGCCAGCCTGGTGACCATAGCGATCGCCTTTTCAAGGCTTTGGCATTTAGCCAAAAGCGCACGGAGTCATCACAGGCTGCTTTGATTTCAGCGAATACTAATTCGCCTTCATTTTTACGATTTATCACCACGAAATGCCGCCAGCCAAAAGTTTCTTGCATAGCAGTCCACTTTGAGCCGAGTAAGTGGGGAAATTTTTGTTTTTTAGCCATAAGAATCAATCAAAAGATCACTGAGAAAACAAAACTCAAAATGGCATAGCCATTTTGAGTTTTTAAGACTTTTGTTAAAGTTATAAAGCAATGCTTTCAAAAGCTTCCTTATGGTTACTCCCTTCCCAGTAAAAGATTAGCGGTGCGGCGCTTCGCGCCGCTAGTTCTTGGTTTTTAAATGCGTATTTTTATACTGGGAAGGGAGTAGCTTGACTAAAGATTGCTGTAAGAATGGGAATAAGACAATCCTTTAGTCAACATCATCGTCATCGTCATCATCATCATCGTCATCAACGTAGCTAGGATCATCACCAAGCATCAATTCACTTAGCTCTTCAGCCTCATCATCAAACTTTAAGCTAGACTCAGTACCTTCTCTAGCAATCAAACGTCCTGTGGACTCAAGCCAATCTAAAATTGATACTTGCTGTTGGGTGGGGATGAGTGAGGCTGGTTGATTTCGGCGCTGTACTCGCAATGCGGGGTTATTTATCATGTAAATATCAAGTGAGAAGATCTTAAGTTTTTTCGAGAATCATAAATTAGATCACTTCCTAAAAAATTAGAAGCCTGCGGGCAAACCAAGACCTCCAGTAAGATCTTCCATTTTTTGCTTCATTGTGCCAGTAGATAGTTGGTAAGCATCTTTTAAAGCTGCAAGTACCAGATCAGACAATACTTCTGCGCCTTCATTTAGAGCTTCAGTAGCGATCTCTACACTTTGAGGTTCTTGGTTTCCGCTTAGAGTGATCTTAACTAAGCCGCCACCAGATTCGCCAGTTAGACGCAATTCATCTAATTCTTCTTGAAGTTTCTTTGCACCTTCTTGAATTTGCTGTGCTTTTTGGAAGGCTTCTTTCATTTTGCCTAAGCCAAATCCAAATCCTTTTCCGTCTGACATAAAATTATCAGTTATATCTTAAGTTTTCCTATTCATTATGTCACTAATCGTATTGATTTTGATAAGGAGGCGAATCTGTGATCTCAAAATTAAGGTTCTCTACCATATGGAGAAGCGATCGCAACCTTTTGCTGCCTTTAAAGTACTAAGTAGACAAGCCTAATTAAACCCAAAGCCCGAAAAGCTGTAGCGCTCGATGTGCGAGCGCTACAGCTTTTTAGACTTTAAGGTTTCTTTTGACCACTTACAGCGCTTTGCGCTGTTCTAAAACCCAGAGAAAGTTTTGAAAGTGCCGCGAAGCGGCACTTTCAAAACTTTCTCTGTACCCTATAAAGCCTCAATAGGCTGTACTTACTATTAAAGTGTAAATTTAAAATTATTGATCAGCAGTCCTGGAACTAGTATTCCGCCTAGCGATCGCTTTTCATACGTGCCAGTATTAGGGATAAACTCACGAAAATCAGTGACTGACTCTAGATTTTCACCTAAAAAGTCATAAATACTGTCATCAAATCTTAAATTTTCAATTGGGGCAACAAACTCGCCATCTTCTACCCAAAAGCAAGCATAACGAGTCATACCTGTAATGCGTCCACCTGTGCGATCGCTCCAGTTGAGATAATGCAAATTAGAAAGATACAAGCCTGTATCCAATTTTTTGAGAATATCTATTGCGGATAGACTGCCAGCAGAGACTTCGGGTGATCTCATAGACTCGGACATCCCTGCACCATTTGCTTGCTTGTCGTATTCTCTAGCGCTACGAGAACTTACTAATGTATTGACTAGCTTTCCATTAGCAATTACTGGCAAATGTTCAGGAGCTACTTCTCCTAAATTGTTAAAGCGAGGCACATTACCATATGTGAAATTTTCACTAAGGGATAGTAATGGTGACAGCGATCGCTCTTGATTTTTTAGCTTAAAAAAGGCGCTACTGCCCTGCTGCAAACTCGATTCCCCAGCGCTCCAAGTTAAAAAGCCTAAAAGCTCTGAGGCAGCATCGGGAGTAAAATAGGTGCGATATTGTCCTCTTTCTATAGTTTTGCTGGGATTTTGTAAGGCAATTAACTGTTGTTTCGATGTTTCTATCTGAGACTGGTAAATATCTAGCTGCCATTCTTTGCCAGCATAAATTCCCTTGACTGCTTTTTCTCCTGAGCTAGTTTGGACAAACATAGAGTAGTCCACGAAAAATGAGTCAGTGGCAAACCAATGTCTCTGCCCTGCGGAATTAGCATTAGCTCGAATAATTGAGCCTGACGCATAGAAACCAGTAAAGTCGATTCCAGATAAGGGTTCAAGAATTGTAGCGATCGCCTTTTCAGGGTCTAGTAATTTACCTTGATAAGTTTCTCGACTAGAGCCTTGGTTTGTAGGTAAGACGCAGTAAGGGTTTTCGGGTAGCTGAGCAACTTCTTGGCGCAGGTAATCTAAGCTAGCTAGACCATAATCTTGATCTACCCCTAGATAGCCAGTAAATGGAAATTCGGCATAGGCTTCACGCTGATTGCTGATTAACGAGATTCGGACATTTCCATCCGTAACTACTCCAGACTGCCTGACCTTTGCATTATTAAATCGCGTAAATTGGCTGTGTTCAGCATCTAAGCTAATCGTCAGGTATTCATCACTAACTAAACTATCAATCAAGCGATCGGCAAGTTGATAAAAAGTTTTCTCTAAATTTTCCATTGTTTTAAATCTTACTACTTGCAACATATTGAGACTTTAAAGGATACGGAGAAATTTTTAAAAGTGCCGCGACGCGGCACTTTTAAAAATTTCTCTGGGTTTTAGATATTTGTTGCCAAGTGTACTAAGACAAATTAAAAACCAGAAGACGAGTTGCGGCGCTTCGCGCCGCCATTCGCTTCTTGGGTTAAGCATTGGCTAGTTTGAGAATTTTTTGCCAATGCACCTCAGAGACAGGAACGACTGAGAGGCGACTGATTCGGATCAAATCAAAGCCTTCAAAATCGGGATCTTTTTTGATTTCAGAGAGGCTAACGGGCTTCGTTAATAGTTGTATTGCTTTGACATCAACTACAGCACGTTTGGGATCATCTAGCTTCGGATCGACATAGGGCATTGTTATGACTTCAGCAATACCCATTGCCCGTCTCTCATCACCTGTGTGGTAGATTAGCGCGAGGTCACCAATTTGCATGGTGCGAATATGCTTTAGTGCCAAGTTATTATTTACTCCATCCCAAATTGTTTGGCGATCGCGTTCTAAGTCAGCGTAAGAATAAACGTCGGGTTCACTTTTGAGTAACCAGTAAGCCATGAAAAAGTCTCTAGAATATTGCCAAAATTATAATTTTATAATTGCTCAACACACAAGATGATCAGTACAGCGCTTTGCGCTGTAATAAAACCCAGAAATTTTTTTGAAAGTGTCGCTTCGCGGCACTTTTAAAAAATTTTCTGTACTACTCAAAGCCTCAACAGGTTGTAAGTAAGTACGCAAAAGAAAACTTACAAACCCAAAAAGCTATGGCGCACGCTGAGCGTGCGCCATAGCTTTTTGGGTTTTATGTCTTAACAAGACTAGCGACAGCTATAAATAAAAGTCCAACTTACTCCCTCCCCAGCATAGGATTAGACACTAAACCCAAGAAATTATCGTTGCGGCGCACCGCGCCGCAACGTCTAATCTTTTACTGGGAAGGGAGTATGAAAGTGTTGCCATATTTTCGTGAATTGAACTTACTTCTTTTGAAGTAAGCTTTTGTTTGCTGGTATTAAGTATTGTTAAGATATTAGAGTTACGTAATACCTGAGCAAAACTATGCCCCTAGCCACAGCACAACGGACAAAGCTGGACGATAGCGATGATGCTTTGTTTTATGACTATCCACGATTTGTTAATCATGTAGACGATCAATTTATAGCTCAATTAAAGGAGCTGTATCGTCAGAGGTTACAGCCCAACACTCGTATCTTGGATTTGATGAGCAGTTGGGTATCGCATCTGCCAGAAGATCTAGAATTTGCCCACATTGAAGGACATGGATTGAATGCGGAGGAATTAGCCAAAAATCCACATTTAAATCATTACTTTGTCCAAAACCTTAACAAACAACAGCAACTTCCCTTTGAGGACTGCTCTTTTGATGCGGTTTTAAACACTGTTTCCGTGCAGTATCTCCAATATCCTGAAATTGTTTTTGCAGAGATCCATCGCATTCTTAAAGTTGGTGGAATTGCGATTATTAGTTTCTCTAATCGTATGTTCTATCAAAAGGCGATCCAAGGATGGCGAGACGGCTCTGAAAGCGATCGCCCTGAATTGGTGTTTAAATATTTTGCCTCTGTTCCTAAAGGATTTACTCGCCCAGAATTAGTGGCAAATGTGATGCCAAGTTCACCATTTCTTGCAATGCTCGGTATGGCAAGTCGCGACCCTTTTTATGCCGTAATTGCTACTCGTTGCTAAACCTAGCTGCTATAGTAATAAAAAATAAAACTTGAAGACGATACTTCGTCTTCAAGTTTTATGAGTTAGTTTCGCGAATTAAGATTAGGAAAATCATGGAGTAATTGCAAATGAATCCATTTGGTGGAATTGTCCAAAAAGCATTTTATCTCGGTTTAGGATTGGCAACTGTTGCTGGAGAGAAAGCGGGAGAGACCCTCGGTGAACTTCGTACTCAAGCTAGTAAGCTAGCTGATGAATTAGTTGAACGGGGCGAAATGACTAGCGAAGAAGCCAAAAAATTTGTAGATGACCTAGTTCGCAACTCGCAAAAACCGATTGGAGATACCTCAAGCTCATCAAATTCTGGAGACAAAGATAGACCTCGCATAATTAATATCGATGACGAGGAAGACAGCTCTCCAGTGGCAAACGATGTTGATGTTCTTAAAAGCGAAGTTGAAGCACTGCAAGAAGAACTGAAACGTTTACAGAGATAGGGAATCCACAACATTGACCTTGAGAATGAATTAAATTTATTTTATTCTTAGCAACTCTGAGATGTTAATATATTGTTTGCAAAATCAATTAAGCAACGTGACTGTCGTAGTCAAGATATTTTTGCTAGATCCGCCGATGTAGCACAGGGGTAGTGCAGCTGATTCGTAATCAGCAGGTCGTGAGTTCAAATCTCATCATCGGCTTTATTCAAGCCCCAAAGAAATTTGAGACGTAAAGCGTCTTGACGTTCTTTGGTACTTTCAGTTGCGAGTATTACTGCAACGCATTGTAAGCAATAGGATACTATAGGAGACTAGGCAAGCATTTACATAGTTAATGCTGGTCATATTTCAAATATATTTACTCAGGCAAAAGTGCGTGCGTGCATTAGACCCACAAGAACTCTATCCCTTTGAGCTTGACCAGTTTCAATTACAGGCGATCGCTGCCCTACAAGCAGGTAAGTCTGTAATTGTCTGTGCGCCAACTGGTTCAGGCAAAACCTTGATCGGCGAATACGCAATCCATGCTGCATTGGCAGACAACCGCCGTGTATTTTACACAACACCACTCAAAGCCCTCTCCAACCAAAAACTACGAGATTTTCGCCAGCAGTTTGGTGATGAAAATGTTGGTTTGTTAACAGGTGACACCTCTGTTAATCGAGAAGCACCGATCTTAGTCATGACCACCGAAATATTTCGGAATATGCTCTACGGTACGCCAATAGGAGAAGTAGGAACTTCCCTAACGGGCGTGGAAGTAGTGGTACTAGATGAATGTCACTACATGAACGATCGCCAGCGCGGTACTGTATGGGAAGAGTCTATAGTTTACTGCCCTGCTGAAGTGCAACTGGTGGCACTATCGGCAACAGTTGCTAATAGTCAACAATTAACTGATTGGATCAACAAAGTTCATGGTGATGCTGAGTTAATCTACTCAGATTTTCGCCCTGTTCCGTTAGAACATTCTTTTTGCAATAACAAGGGTTTCTTTCCGCTTCTTGATAGTTCTAATCAAAAAATCAATCCGCGCCTGAAGCCCCTCACAAATAAGCCCCCATCCAAGGAAGAACGCCATAAAATTGTGCCTTCTATTGGAGCCGTAATTTCCCATTTGCGACAGCGAGATATGCTGCCCGCAATTTACTTTATTTTTAGCCGCCGTGGCTGTGACAAGTCAGTGATTGATTTGGGTAATTTTTCTCTAGTAAATGCTGAAGAATCGTTAAGACTAAAACCTCAGATTGATGCTTTTGTTGCGGCGAATCCTGAAATTGGAAAACCTGCTCACATTGATGCTCTATATCGCGGAATTGCGGCTCACCATGCAGGAATATTGCCAGCTTGGAAAGGTTTTGTCGAAGAGTTGTTTCAGCAGGGCTTAATTAAGGTTGTATTCGCCACGGAGACTCTAGCGGCGGGGATTAATATGCCTGCTCGCACCACAGTAATTTCTAGTATTTCTAAGCGAACTGATCGGGGACATCGTTTGCTTAATGCTTCGGAATTTTTGCAGATGGCGGGTCGTGCTGGTCGGCGCGGCATGGATGAGATTGGCTATGTGGTCACGGTGCAAACTCCCTTTGAGGGTGCGAAGGAAGCATCTCATTTGGCAACATCTAGTGCTGATCCTTTAGTCAGTCAGTTTGCACCTAGTTTTGGCATGGTGATGAATCTATTGCAAACCCATTCTCTTGATCAGGCAAGAGACTTAGTGGAGCGAAGCTTTGGGCAATATCTAGCCGATCTAAATCTTGCACCCCAAATTCAGAATCTTGAACTAGTAATGGAACAAATTGCGAAGCTAGAGAGGGAACTAGCTAGCGTTGATCTACATCAGCTAGAAACTTACGATAAGCTACGCGATCGCCTTCGTGAAGAGCGGCGACTTTTGAAAATGTTAGCGCAACAATCGGAAGAAATGCGCTTGAATGATCTCGCCTCCTACGCGCCATATTTGCTGTCAGGTTCACCGCTAACAATTCGTACTAATCGTGGCTTGATTGTTCATAGTGTACTTGCTGCTAAAGTGCAAGGTTCTGGACAGTTTCCTTTGTTTGTATGCCTCGGTCGAGATAATCGTTGGTACACAATTGGGTATAAGGATATTGTGCAGGTTGGCAGCGATTTGTTACTTGATGGAGATATTGAATATCCAAGTAAATTGCCGATCCGCCCTGGACAATCAATTGATGGTGATGAATCGAGTGTCGCGATCGCCCAAAGTATTAAACCTCTGCCAGAACCCGAGCTTGCCCCTGAAGTATTGCAGCAACAATCAAGGGTAATTGCGATCGAGTCAGAAATGGCACAACATCCTGTTGACAAGATGAGCGATCGCGGCGCAGTTTTCAAAAAAATTAATCGTCTTGAACAATTGCAAAGGCAGATCGACTTTCAACAAAAAGTCGTAAATGAGAGGCGGCAGAGGCATTGGCAAGAGTTTATGAGCCTTGTCAATATTCTGCAATATTATAATTGTCTCGAAGAAACGCAGCCCACCGACAGGGGCAAGGTTGTGGCAGCCTTGCGCGGTGAAAACGAACTATGGCTAGCGTTATCCCTAATTTCAGGAGAATTTGATAACCTCGCTCCTCACCATCTTGCTACGGTTTGCGCGGCGATCGTCAGCGAAAACAGTCGTCCTGACAACTGGATCAAATTTGGTCTATCGCCAACGGTTGAAGATGCGCTTGATGGATTGCGTGAGGTACGCCGCCAATTGATGCAAGTTCAACGTCGCCATCTAGTCGATATTCCTGCATGGCTAGATTATGAACTAACGGGGCTAGTTGAACAGTGGGCGCTAGGTATGGAATGGACGGAACTATGCCAAAATACAAATCTTGATGAGGGAGATATAGTTCGTTTAATGCGGCGCACCATTGATTTGCTGTACCAGATTCCCCATGTTCCTAATTTGCCCTCACAAATTTATCAAGCTGCCAAACAAGCGGCTCAACTAATAGACCGTTTTCCTGTTAATGAAATCCTCTAGCTGCCTCTTGGGGCTTTAAAGGGTGCAGAGAAATTTTTAAAAGTGCCGCGAAGCGGCACTTTTAAAAATTTCTCTAGGTTTTACAAAAGCGCAAGGTTCTGTATGGCGCAATAAAATAACTTAGAATTTAGTGAATATGAGTAAGAGATATTACAGTCTGAAAAAGCTATGTATTTTTCTTGGGTCAGTTGCGATTACTGTAATTATTTCCATGCTCTATTCAGTCGGTAGAGATGATATTAATTCGGCGGCGTTATCTGAAACCCTTCAACAAAAACTTAACGACAAAGACAAGCTACTAAATGATACAGCTTCAAAAAAGTTTCTATTTATCGATCTACAAAGTCATTGGACTCGCTCTTTTGTAGAAGGATTGATGCTTCAAGGTGAGTTGAGTGAGGCTTTAATTACATCAGGTTCCCTCAATCAATTTCAACCCGATCGCCTAGTTAGTCGTAATGAATTAGCGAACTTGTTGAGTGTCGCTTTTGAAAATTCTAAGGCTCCTAAGATAACTACTCGATTGACTGACCTTGCTACCAAGGCAGAAGCTTTAGTGGCGATCGCCCGTGAACTTGACCTTAATCCAAAATCTGTAAAAGAACCGCAGACCTATCTCTTGTCTATGTATCGCGATGCGATTCAGATTCCAGACTATGCAATACCTGCGATCGCCACAATTACGAAACAGGGTCTAGTTAGCAATTACCCCGATCCGCGTGTGATTTCACCAACTAACGCCATTACTAAAGGTGAGCTAGCGGCTTTGCTATATCAAGCTCTTGCTTATCAGAAGAGACTGCCAGCTTTGAAATCCCCCTATACGATTGATCCTAATCGGCAGATATATAGTCGCGATCGCAAGCAAATAACTCGCCTTGAGGTCAGCATTAGTAAACGCAAAGTTACTGCTTTTCATGGCGAGGTGGCGGTCAAAACTTATCCTATCGCGGTTGGTCGCGCAGGCTGGGGTACTCCCGTTGGCAACCATCGAGTTTTGCAAACCATTGAATACCCTGCATGGGAAAATCCCTTTACTGGGGATGTAATCGCCAGCAAAGATCCTGAAAATCCTCTTGGCGATCGCTGGATTGGATTCTGGACTAATGGCAGGGAATGGTCGGGATTTCATGGCACGCCTAACAGAGCATCAGTGGGACAAGCTGCTTCTCATGGCTGCATTAGGATGTACAACGAGGACATTCGTGAATTGTATAGCCAAGTAACAACTGCTACTACAGTTAGGGTATCTCCATAGGCAATTCATTTTAGTGATGTTACGCAGAGTGAAGATCTGCCCTCATCCCCCAACTCTTTCCCCCGCAGGAGAAGGGGAGCAAAACCCATTTTTTTCTTATTCCCCTCTCCTGCAGGAGAGGGGCTAAGGTCTTAGCAACCTCTACGTAAGGTGAGTCACTAAATAAACAATTAGGGGCGAGGCAAAGCCTCGCCCCTAATTGTTTATTGGGAAGAGAGGATTATTCTTCTTCAACCACTTCCACAGCATTTATTGCTACGTCAGTTATTGCTACATCAGTTATTGCTACACCAGTGTCTTGAATCTCAACCTCTTCGATCTCTTCCTCCAAAGCAGGGGGAACCAAGGTTGCACCCACGATCGCATCGGAGGCATCGAGTCTTTGGAGACGTACACCGCGAGCAGTGCGAGACTGACAGGCGATCGCATCGGTGGATTGACGCATGACAATACCGCGACTGGTAACAATCATTAACTCATTGTTATCTTCTACTAGGCAAAGAGAAGCTAATTGATCTTGACCAGTCTTGAACTTGGTCACCCGCAGTCCTTTACCTGCGCGTTTTTGAATACGGAACTGGCTAACGGGAACGCGCTTACCATAGCCGCCCCTTGTCACCACTAGCACCCAAGGTCCTTGATACTTATCGCTGGACTCTGCTTCGAGGTTTTCCTCTTCACTGCCAGTTTCGCTAACTGTTGCGGTGAGGTCAATATCTTCCTCTATATCTTCAACATCCTCGATTTCCGCCAAACCAGCTGGGAGAATATCCATACTCACGATCAGATCATCACCAGTCAGACGCATTGATCGCACGCCGCGAGTATCACGTCCCATTGGGCGCAACTGCTCATGGTCAGTACGGAAGCGGATCGACATCCCTTGACGGGAACCGACAATAATCGTGTTATCGGCTCTAGCTCGGCGCACCCAGCGGAGTAGATCGCCTTCTTCAAGTGCGATCGCGATTAACCCATTGGAGCGTATATTCGCGAAAGCAGGAAGTTTAGTCTTTTTGATATAGCCACCAGCCGTGAGCATGACCAGATACTCGTCTTCGCTAAACTCACTGATTGGTAAAACCGTAGTGATTTTTTCATCGGCAGCAATCGGCAATAGCTGTACTACCGCCGTACCACGAGCTGCGCGTCCCGATTCGGGAACTTCATAGGCTTTGACTCCGTAAACTTTACCGCGATCAGTAAAGAAAAGAACTTTATCGTGACTACGACAAGCAAAGAAATGGGCGATCGCATCGTCATCTTTGACATTGGCGCTTGCCTTACCCCTCGTAGCGCGATTTTGCGCCGTGAAAGTATCCACAGGCATCCGCTTGACATAGCCATGCTGCGTTACCATCACAATTGTTTCGCGATTGGCAATCAAATCGGCAGTATCAATATCGCCTTCATTTGGCAAAATGCGCGATCGGCGTGGTGTCGCAAAATCAATTTTGACGGCTTCTAGTTCTTCACGCGTAATCGTGAGAATGCGATCGCGATTGGCAAGAATATGTTCTAAATCGGCAATCTTGAGAACTAACTGATCATGCTCATCATGAATCTTATCGGCATCCTGAGCCGTTAAGCGCCGCAACTGCATTGCCAAAATGGCATCGGCTTGCGCTTCCGAAAGTCCATAGTTCTCAATCAAGCCCAACTTTGCAGAACTACTATCATCGGCTGCACGAATCAGGGCAATCACTTCATCCAAATGATTCAGGGCAATTAATAGACCTTGTAATAGATGATCACGTTCCTGAGCCTTTCTCAATTCATACTGAGTACGGCGCGTAATTACTTCATAACGGAAGTCCAGAAACACTTGCAAAGCATGACGCAGAGTCAGAGTAATCGGTTCACCATCCACCAATGCCAACATATTGCAACTGAAGTTCGATTGCAGCGGTGTAGATTTGTAGAGATTATTCAGAACTACTTTAGGATAGGCATCGCGTTTAAGTTCGATGACTAAACGCATACCATCGCGATCGCTTTCATCACGAATATCAGAAATACCATCAAGTTTTTTCTCGTTGACCATTTCCGCCATTCTTTCGATCAGCGCCGCCTTATTTGTTTGGTAAGGCATTTCCGTGATGATAATCGCCTCGCGATCTTGTCGCCCAGGTGCAGTTATCGTCTCAAAACTAGCCACCGAGCGCATGGTCACTGAGCCGCGCCCAGTCGTATAGGTTTCGCGAGCACCATCAGTTCCCAAGATCAAAGCACCTGTCGGAAAATCAGGGCCTGGGATATATTGCATCAATTCCAAATCCGTCAACATCGGATCGGCAATCAGCGCAACTAAGCCATCCACTAACTCGCCCAAATTGTGCGGCGGAATGTTTGTCGCCATCCCCACCGCAATACCTGAAGAGCCATTCAGCAATAATTGCGGAATTCTGGCGGGTAATACTAAAGGCTCCTGTTGTGAGCCGTCATAGTTATCCCCAAAGTTAACTGTATCGCGCTCAATATCTTGAATCAGCCCAAATTGAGAAATACGAGTCAGCCGACTCTCTGTATATCGCATCGCGGCGGCAGGATCGTTATCGACAGAGCCGAAGTTGCCATGCCCATCAACTAGGCGATCGCGCATCGAGAAGTCCTGCGCCATCCGCACCAGTGCTTCATAGACAGCCGTGTCACCGTGGGGGTGATATTTACCAATTACGTCACCGACCACACGAGCGCATTTCCTGAATGGGCGATCGGCGGTCATGCCCAACTCGTGCATGGCGTAGAGAATGCGACGATGTACAGGCTTGAGTCCATCACGGGCATCGGGTAGGGCGCGACCGACGATCACGCTCATGGCATATTCCAGATACGATCGCGACATTTCACCACGCAAGTCTGTTGGAATAATCCGATCTTCTAAGATTTCAGTCATACGTTACTCAAATTCTCCTTGCATTGCTCGGCAGCGATCGCCCCGCGTTAGATAGGCAATTCTTACTAAGTGTCCTTACTATTATAAGGCTTTGAGGGTTTGCAAGGAGAATTAGTATGTTCTTCAAGGCATATTTCAATGACTTCTCGCATATTTAGCATTAGTTCATCAATGGTGTCTGCTTGACTATAACAAGCACGAAGTTGGGGAACTTCACCAATGTATATGCCATCTTCATCTCTTTCGATGACCACATAAAACTCTTTACCTTTCATCATTTTATAACTTTCTCTTAAAAAATTTTAGTGATTAAATCTTCCAAATTAGAAAGCCAAAAATCAATAAACCTGTTTTTATTAAGTAGGCAAGCATAATTAAACCCAAAACCCAAAAAGCTGTAGCGCACGCTACGCGTGCGCTACAGCTTTTTGGGATTTAAGGTTTTTTTGCCCACATACTTAGTTATCGCCATTGGCAAGTAGATAAATCTGAATTATAAATAAATTTGTAAATGGCAACAGAATTTTTTTATAGCTCAACCATAAACTTTACAGGATGATATGCATTGGTACAAATCAATT
>JBBQRB010000056.1:0-15652 GCA_038215315.1 Pseudanabaenales cyanobacterium | reverse complement strand
AAACCAGAGAGAATGGCGACTTTGCCATCAAGGCGATCGCCAATTGTGACCGCTTTTGCTAAAACCTTAGGAGCCTCTTGATCTCCTGAAATCACAAAAACAGTTGCAGTTTTTGGCTTGCCTTGACCACCCGCACTTTTGCCATCTCTAGCTTTTGCCCCTGCTACTGGGTTAGCAGATGCGGCTTGTTGTGTCGGTCGCCCCGCCACCTCTAAAGCCGTTTCGGCAACCACAATCTGACGTTGCTGTCCGCCCGAAAACTGTACCCTTGCCAGTTGACCGCTACCCAGTCTGCTGTCCCGATTAGGAACAACTATCTCAACAGGAATTAACCTTGCCACAGGGTCAGCCACTGGCGAAATCCGCTTGACCGTGCCTGTAAAGTTTTGATTTGGGAAGGTGTCAAACTTTACATCAACTGATTGATTTAGGCGCACTTTAGCAATGTCTAGCTCTGAAATCAGCACAATTACTTTGATTTGGCTAAAATCTCCAAGCTTTAAAACTTCATTGCCAGCAAATAGAAGATTGCCCGTCTCGCTGACACGTTCTAGAACCACGCCACTAATCGGAGAGGAAATTGTGGTGTATGACTGACGTTCTTGTTCTCTTAGGCGAATTGCTTCTTGGGCGAGTACTCTCTGGGATGTTGCGCTAACGGTCTGTTGTTGCAAACTGACTTGTTGCTGTGCCGATCGCAAAGATTGTTCGGCAGTGCGAGACTGAGTGACTGCGTTTTCCGCAATTTGAGATGATACGGCTCCATCTTTAGCCAATTGTGTGAAGCGATTTGCATCGGCTTGGGCTTGTTGATATTCTAATCGGGCGCGTTCTACTTGAGCGCGGGCGTTGCCCACGGCGGCGCTTGCTTGGGAGACTTCAGCTTCCCTAGCCGCAACTTCCGCTTCGGCTTGCAGTACTGTTGCTGACAAAACTGCATCGTCTAGTTGGGCGATCGCCTGTCCACTTTCAACGCGATCGCCAACATCCACATTCAGATCTATTAACCGACCTTCTATTCTGGATTTGACCGATACTTCACGAATGGGGGCGGTTGTACCTGTGTATTCGGTTTGGACTTGCAGATTATCTAAACTTGCGATCGCCACATCTACAGCTACAGATGGCTTTTGTCCTTGGGTTTGAGCTTGAGACGCTCCTTTGTCACCTTGGGAAGAACAACTTATTGTGGCAACTGATAGGCTAGCGATCGCTAGAGACATCCAAATAGCTTTCATAGTTGTGTGATGGCAATGTTAAATTTTCTAAAGTTATTCTAAGCTATATTAATTGCCTAAAATTAATATGGTCTTCATGCTGTGGGATCTCATAGTTATCATCAAGCGAATTAGGCTCGAATTCCATTAATTAGCTAGGCAAGAAAGACCTTAAAGCCCAGAAAGCTGTGGCGCACGCGCAGCGTGCGCCACAGCTTTCTGGGCTTTACTACTTACTAGGATTCACGGCGTGGCTTTTTTAAAAATAATGATAGTTTTATCGCTATTGCGAGCGATCGCATCAGGAATGTTGCCTTGAACTATATGCTGCAAGACACTTTCGCGAGTTGCCCCTAGCAGAATCACATCGCTACGTTCCTGATTGGCAAGATCAACGATCGCATCGGCAATGGATTTAGAACAGACAGATAACACGCCCGCAGAGAATTTCTTAGTTTTGAAGAGATAATCCGCATACTTTTCTATATTTTTCTCTGATGGATTAGGCGTATTCTTTTCGGTATCTGGTGCAAAAATTTGACATAGACAGGCTTCAGGATTTTCCGCAAGGGAAAGAAGAGATGGTAGTAATTGCATCGCCCCTTCGGCATTGGGTCCCCCTGCGATCGGGATCAGCCAACGATTGAAGGAGACTTGCGGTTTTCGGAATTCTTGATGGAAGGGATTGACGTTATGTAGGCGATCGTTAAACTTGACCAACATCACATCGCAGTCTGCTTGCCTTAGCACCGTATCTACGGTGTTGCCAAAGATTCGTTCTGGTGATTGCAAATTGCCCGACCAGCCGATTACTAATAGACTTGTTTTGCGATCGCCCATTACATCTAAAATGGCTTGCCCCGTATCATGGGCTACGCGCACCTGTGTATGTAAGGGAACTTGCTTAAAATCGGCGGCGGTAGCAGCTTGCTTAAATAGGGCTAAGCTATGGCTCAAGTCAACGCTGGTCTCTGACGGCGTGAGATGCGATGCGATCGCGATGATATGCAAACATTCCAATTCATAATTGTGTTCTGCGGCGATCGCTAGAGCGATATCAATTAGATAAGTTGCTGTTTGCGGATTGTGAAGCGGTAATAGCAATTTACCTTTGCCTGTGGCAGTTCCCCGTTGTTGATAAACCAAATAGGAAGGCTTAGAAGTTTGGGAACTCACTCCGCGCAAGCGCTTAGCCTGCGCCCTTAGAATGTCACTGCGCGTAATAATACCAACTAATTTATGGCGATCAATCACTGGCAAACGGGACAGTTTGTAATAGGACAGCAGGTAAAGTACTTGAGAAAGTCCCTCCTCTGGGCTGACGGTGATCGGCTTAGGAGTCATAATCTCGGCGATCGCTAGCTCGTTAGAGAGTTGACGCTCGGCAACCTTTCCCAAGTCCATTTGGGTGATAATGCCCACTAGTTGCTGATGATTGCCAACTACAGGAAATCCCCGATGACGCGATCGCCCAAAAGTCTGAATCGCTTCGCTGATCGTCATCTGCTCTGAGAGAACTTCCACTTGTCTCTGCATCACATCCGCCGCATCCAGACCATTCCAGATATCCTCTGATCCAGTTTCTATTTTTAGATAAATCCCTTTTAGTTCTAGTAAGTGCGTGTAGAGAGAGCCTGGAGCATATTTCTCGGCACAGAGATAGGCAACCACACTGGTGATCATCAACGGGAGGATGATATTAAAGTCCATGGTGATTTCAAATACGATCACAAAGGCAGTAATCGGAACCTTGGCAACTGCTCCAAAAAAAGCGCCCATTCCCGACAATGCGTAAGTTGAGAGCGTTCCTGTCCCCAATAATGACTGCTCTAGATTGCCGACTAATGATCCTAAAGCTGCTCCCAAAATCAAGCTGGGCATAAACAGTCCCCCAGGCGCTTCCGAGCTACAGGCAATCAAAGCTAGGATAAACCTGACCGCAAAAGCACTAGCTGTAATTTGCCAGTCCGACTGCCCCATCGCCAAAAACTGTTGTAGTCCTGTACTATCTCGAAAGTCTAGGGGAAGTATAGCGATCGCTAAGCCAGACAGCCCACCTGCGATCGCAATTCGCCAAGATAGCTTGATTTTGAAGGTTTTGCGATTCCATTGGATCGTTGCGAGTACGCCGTGATTAAACAGTGCGGCTAGCCAACCTGCGGCTAGCCCTAAGATCAGTAAAAAAGGAATTTCTTGAAGCGAAAACTGAATTTGGGGAATGGCTTGAGTGAAGCTTTGTCCTGTCAACAATCGCGAGACCGTAGCGCCAATGAATGAAGCAAGGATGGCAGTTCCCAAGGTCAAACTAGAAACATCATGTAACAATTCTTCGATCACAAATAACACACCAGCGATCGGCGCGTTAAATCCTGCGGCAAGTCCTGCGGCGGCTCCTGCGGCGATTAGCTGGCGTTGGTATTCAGGGGAGTTAGGAATCCATTGACTGACCTGTCCTGCGATCGCTGCCCCAATCTGTACCGTGGGTCCTTGACGACCAAGGGCTAGCCCCGATCCTAGAGCCAAGATCGTACTGGCGATTTTGACGATCGCTACCCGTAAATTTAGAGCGATCGGTACGTAGCTGAGGGCGGCCTTGACTTGAGGAATGCCACTACCCGCCGCTTCAGTCGCAAAGTTTTCAACTAAAAATCCTGATAAAAATCCGCCAGCCATACCAATCACAGGCAGGGCGAACCAAGTCGGCAAATCGTTAGAGATATAGATCCGCCATCCCCCTAACCAGCCAATGCCCTGTTTGAGTAATACTGCCGACACACCCGCTAATAGACCGATTAAGCAGGCTTCTAAAATAGCTAGCCTCTTTGGTTTTAGCCATCTTTGCAAAGATGGAACTTGCCAACCCATGCGATCGCCTCTTCGATATTATTAACTTTGTTCCCCTCTGGCATCACAGGGCGCTGCACCATGATCACAGGAAGCCCTAGTTCACGCGCTGTTATGATCTTGGCATAGGTTGCTACACCGCCACTATTTTTACTGACGATTGCTTCAATTTGATATTCCCGCAATAGCTTGTGTTCTTGCTCTAAGCTGAAAGGTCCCCGATCAAGTAGTACTTGGCTGTGGGGCAGTTGCAAATCGGGCGGGTCAATGCAACGGATCAGATACCAAGTGTTTGGCGATCGCCTCAAAAACGGTTCTAGTTGTTGGCGACCTGAAGTGATAAATACTCGTTTAACTGAGGTAGAAATGGCTTGCGCCGCCGCATCCACTGTTGGCACTTCGATCCAGTTGTCTCCCGATACCTTGTCCCACTGTGGACGCACTAGCATCAGGTGCGGCGTATCTGTAGATCTAGCGGCGATTGCGCCATTCGTCGTAATTTGTCCCGCACAGGGGTGGGTAGCGTCAATGAGCAGATCGATGGAATTTTCTTGTAAATAATTAGCCAATCCTGAAGCGCCCCCAAATCCCCCAATTCGCACCTGTCCGACTAGAGCTGAAGGCTGTTTTGTGCGTCCCGCGAGGGAGCTAATTATCTCTAGATCGGGGATATCGGCAAGCTTGGCGGCGAGCTTAACCGCATCACCTGTGCCACCCAAGATGAGGATTTTTTTCATGATTAATGCGATTTCGACAAGCTCCTAAACACTTATACCAAAAACCAAAATATAGTGGCGGCGCCTTCGGCGCTGAAAATACCAAAATCGGCTTTTGTAAGCCTGTCTGATCAAAATTAGCATTGCTTTAAATTTTGATCTACAATCAAAATCCTATGAATTCAGCAATTAACTCCGCAGCAAATATTAATTTCATCGAAGTTCCCGCCGATTTTGCCGAAACTGAGCGGATTGACCGCTTTCTGTCAGGGCAACTCGTTGATTTATCGCGATCGCGGATTCAATCTTTAATTGAAGAAGGTCATGTTACGGTTAATGCGATTACTTGCAACAACAAAAAAGATCCGATTAAAGCAGGCGATCGCCTTGAAATCATTATCCCTGATTCTATTCCCCTCGATCTCGTCGCCCAAAATATTCCCCTAGATGTGATCTACGAAGATGAGCATCTGATCGTGATTAACAAACCTGCGGGGTTAGTAGTGCATCCTGCGGCTGGACACAGCGATGGCACTCTAGTAAATGCTTTGTTAGCTCACTGTACAGAGCTTTCGGGCATAAATGGAACTCAACGACCTGGGATTGTCCATCGTTTAGATAAAGATACTAGCGGTGTCATGGTAGTTGCTAAAAACGATCGCGCCCATCAAGATTTGCAAGCACAGATTCAAGCTAAAACAGCGAAGCGTGAATATTTGGGAATTGTGCGTGGTGTTCCTAAGAGTGAGTCGGGTACAGTAGAAGCGGCGATCGCGCGTCATAAGAGCGATCGCAAAAAAATGGCAGTCATCGAAACTGGTCGTCGCGCTGTCACCCATTGGCAAGTTCTAGAACACCTCGGCAATTATACCCTAGTCAAATTTGATCTAGGAACTGGTCGCACCCATCAGATCCGTGTCCACGCAGCCTATATGGGCTGGACGATCGCGGGTGATCCTCTCTATGGACATCCCAATAAAGAAACTGCACCATATCTCTCAGGGCAAGCTCTCCATGCATGGCGGCTTACATTTACACATCCAGTTTCCAAGCAAATAATTGAAAATACAGCACCATTGCCCGAAAACCTTGAGAAGTTACTAGTCGTTTTGCGCCGCAAGATCACAAAATGAATCACCCCGCCGCTTGCGGCGGGCTTTCAAAAACTAAAGCGATAGCGCCAATTGATAAACTTGGCGGCGAGGTAAATCGGTAAGCTCTGCCAACTGACGGCTTGCATCTGAGCGTGAAACTCCTGCGTCAATTAAGTTTTGCAGCTCTTTAATAACCACATCTTCTGTCCACAATGGCTTAGCACTCGGCACGGCTCCTTCCAAAACTAAAGTGAACTCTCCCTTAGGTGGATATTCTGTAAAATAAGTGATCCCCTCGCTCAAAGTGCCGCGCCAAAACTGTTCATGGAGTTTTGTTAACTCTCTGGCGATCGCAATGCGGCGATTTTGCCCTAATGTTTCTGCCAAGTCGGCAAGAGTGCGTAATAAACGATGCGGAGCTTCATAAAGGATCATTGTCCTTACTTCAGCGCGCAAAATATCAAGGCGATCGCGGCGTTTCTTTTTATCGGTTGGCAAAAAACCATCAAAGCCAAAGTATTGTGTGTCAAATCCTGAAGCGGTCAGCGCCGCAATCCCTGCGGTAACGACAGGAATCGGCACAATTCTTAGCCCCGCATCAATGCACCCTTGCACTAACTCCACCCCTGGATCAGAAATGGCAGGCATTCCCGCATCCGTAACTAGGGCGATCGCTAGCCCTTGCTGTAGCTTTTCGACTAGTTCAGGTACGCGCCGATGGGCATTGTGTTCGTGATAACTAATCTGTGGGGTGTCAATACCAAAGTGATGTAATAACTTGCCCGTATGCCTTGTATCTTCGGCGGCGATTAAATCTACTTGCTTGAGAGTAGCGATCGCCCGAAAAGTCATATCTTCCAAATTACCAATCGGCGTTCCCACCAAATACAGAATCCCTGCACTACTCATCAACTAACGCCATTGTTTATTTTCTAAGTCACGCATTTGTCTTTCTAGGCGATCGATTCGCCCGCGCAACTCATCCATTTCGTTTTGACGCGGCACACCCAAATCCTGCATCACGTTACGGATTTGTCTCTGAATTAATGTTTCCAGATTTCCTTGTTCAGACTTGAGGCGATCGGCAATATCATTAAAAATTTCTGAAGCTTGTTCAGGATCGATCTTGCCATCCTTGACCCAATCTTCGCTTGCCTCTTTGATTTTTTCCAGCACTATCGAAGTTGTGCCAACTCCAAGCATGAGTAATTGCTTGAGCAAATTATTGCTATCCATAAAATACCAGCGATTCTCATAATCGCAATATTATACCAACTCCCAAAACCAGTTAGGACATAAAACCCAAAAGAGGTGGGCGACGCGGAGCGCCGCCCACCTCTTTTGGGTTTTGATTGATCATGATACAAGTGACGACAGCTATATAGTGCGGTAAATCACTTATAGTTAGCAAGGTTGAACTTTCATCTTAGAGAAGCTTTTAGGTAAATTTATTTATGATCTGTGCCGTAATCGAAACCGCTAAAGGAACCATACGTGCTGAATTTGACGATCAACACGCACCAATTACTGTTAAAAATTTCGTTGATCTCGCTAAGCATGGCTTTTATGACGGGCTGACTTTTCATCGCGTTGAACCAGGGTTTGTAATCCAAGGCGGCGACCCTCTCGGCAATGGTACTGGTGGGTCAGGCGATCGCATTAAGCTAGAAATATTTGCTGAAGGCGATCGCGAAGCAACTGTCGGTCAAGTTTTGACAGGTGGCAAGAAGCCATTCATCAAACACAACAAAGCAGGCGTATTCTCAATGGCTCGTACTAACGATCCCAATAGTGCTACTAGTCAATTTTTTATCACCCTTGGCGATGCATCATTCTTAGACGGTCAATACGCTGCTTTTGGCTATACTGCCGATACAGAGGTAGCTCAAGCGATCCGTAAAGGTGACAAGATTATTTCTATAAAGATCGAAGACTAGAAATATAGCTGTCGCCAGTCCTGATTACTACGTAAAACCCAAAAGAGAGAGGGGGCGCTTTGCGCCCCCTCTCTCTTTTGGGTTTTGATTTGTCCTGATACAAGTAGCGACAGCTATACAACTTTGCCCTACGGCAAACCAAAAAAATGAAAGCAAGCCATAGGGCGTGCTTTCATTTTTTTTTAACATTCTTAACTGACTAAGCTTTGAACTGTGGACTGAAGGTCAGCCAACAACTGTGAAGAACTATTGCCATTGGACATATGCCCTAACTCCTGAGTAGCGGCTTCTAACTGCGGTCTCAATGTATCCACAATGTCCTGAACAGGACGCAAAAGCTGCTCTTGGGAAGTAATTCGCCCTAGCAATTCGGCTACAACTTTAATCCGATCCTGCTGCTGCACTTCGGCTGTCCGAATCGCTTGCTCTTGCTGCAAATGCTCTTGGGTTTGCTTAGCGAGCATATCTTGCTGCTGCTGTGTATAGTTTCTCACCGCTTCAATTTGGCTTTCCATCTTTTTCAAGTCTTGTTCTTGACGATTTTTTTGAGCTTCTATTTGCGATAGTAGTGGTAACAAACTCTGGACAGGGCTTGCCTCAACCGCAATACCCTTGCGGCGATCTAAAATTGCCTTCTGTTGATTTAAAAGTGATTGCCTTTCTTGCATACCGCGCCTCATGCCTGAAACGCTCTCTTCTAATAATTTATACTGTTCTTCGGCAAACTCTTTATTACTTTCTAACTCGATACGAGCGAACTGGTCAGCCGTTTCGACTTGACTTTGAAAATCGGCAATTTCACCTTCTAGCCCAGCTAGCTCGTCTTCCTGAGCGCCAATATAATTTGATAATTTATCGAAATCTGCTTGAAGTGCTTTAATAGTTGACTCTAATTCTTCAATCGACATTGATTGCAAGCGCTCTTCTTCTTCTGGGTTCAGAACTTCCATACTTCCAGGTCCACCAAAAGCCTCGATCGCATTAGCAGTCTGTTCATAAAGCTCAATTTGAGCATTGAGTTGAACCTTAGACATTGCCATATTATTTTCTTGCAGTTTTAAAATCCCGCGTTGGGCTTTCAGTTCTGCTTGAGCATCAGCCAATGCTACTTGAGTTTGCAACCATTGATTTTTGCGAGTTGCTAACTCCTCTGTGGACTTACTTAAAGCCGCTTTTTGCTTTTCAGCTTCCCCTTTGAGGTTATCTAAATTTTGCCAAAAATTAGTAATTACTTCTTGGCGCTTGTTAATTAAGTCTAAGGAGCTATTTAGGCGATCGCGTAGCGAATCAGGATTTGTAAAGCTAGATGATAATTGGGAGATTAGAGACTTGATATGTTCGGCTTGCTCAGTGGTTAACGCAGCAGCTTTTGCCTCAAACTTACTTCGTTCTGACTCAATAGTTTTACGAAGTTGCTCAATTTCATCACGCTCTTCGGCAAACTTTGACTCTAACTCCTCGATTTCTTGTTTGCGAGTATCGAGATGTTCTAACTCTAATTCCTTATGTTCTAACTCTTGCTCACGGCGATGCAGCTCTTGACTCTGAAAGTTAAGCGATTGCTTCCACTGCTCGACCTCTTCTTCGGCTGACTTATACTTATCTTGCGATCGCGAAAAAGCTTGTAAAATATTTACAATTCTCTTAGAAGCATCTTGAATATTTTGAACTTGATTGCTACCTGTAATTTCCGCAATCACCATTTGACCATCTTTAAAATCTTTAGCCTGTCCTGCGTCTTGAACTGGTAGAACTTGGTCATTGGTAATTGACTGCCAAATATTTTCGCCCGTATTACGTGCCAATAGACGGACAGATGAGTTTCCACCTAATCCAAAAGCTGCTTGAGTTTTTTGAAGTTCCGCTAAGTACTGCACGCTGAATATACTCCTATTTTGCTGATGCTGACTCTCAGATTGACATGACGAAAGAGCAAAAACCCGTCACTGAAAATACAAAATAGCCTAAATCATGATCACATACTACCGAATTGCCAAGGCATTTTGGCGATATATTCTGAGAAAGTTTATTGCCTAATGTTCTTAGGATCAAGAGCATCGCGCAAACTATCTCCCAAGAGATTGAATGATAGCACTGTCAAAACAATTGCCAATGCTGGGAACCAAACTAACCAAGGCTGTAAAATTAAGATCGAAGCGTTGGTTGATAGCGATAGCATATTGCCCCAAGATGGGTCAGGAGGCTGAATCCCAAGACCAACAAGACTCAAGACGGCTTCGACAACAATAAATCTGGGAATGTCAAGGGTTGCGGAAATAATAATAAAAGTAACTGTTTGCGGCAAAACATGATTAATGACAATTCGCAGGGGGCTTGCTCCTGAGGCGCGAGCAGACATTACAAAAGACTGCTCTTTGATCGATAATACCTGACCGCGAATTATTCGGGCTAAACCTGCCCATGAGACGAAGGATATAATCGCGATTATTAATGCGAACCTTTGAGTATTGCTGATCTGTGGCGGCAAAATTGCAGCTAGAGCTACTAATAAATAAATTGAAGGAACTGACATTAATACTTCGACGAAGCGCATTAAAACTAGATCCAGCCAGCCTCCTACGTAACCTGAAATCCCACCGACGAGGCAACCAATCGTGTAGGAAATTGTTGTACCGATGATGCCAATCAATAGACTGATCCTACCGCCGTGCAGCAGCCTTGTGAGTTGATCTCGCCCTTGCTCGTCAGTTCCGAGTAAGTTTAACCGCCCTTCCCCATCGGTGCTAAATAATTTGCCACTGCTAAAAAGTTGAATTTTAGACGGCTTGTTGTAATCAATAACTAGGGCGCGATCGCCTGTATCAAGATCTACTTTGCCCTGTGTGGTCGGGTAGACATGAGCGCCAATAAACTGACCCTGTTGATCTTGCCAATGTATTTGCGTAGGCGGCAGCAAAGCACCATTTCTGGCTGACTCGTTAACGCCATAAGGGGTAATCAAGTCTGCAAGTAAAGCTGCCGCATAAAAAATCGTTAAAATCACAATTCCAACCCAAGCAAGTGGGTTGGCTCTCAATCTTTTCCACCAAGTCATTAGGAACCTTTTAGTGCTTTAAAGAAATTCTTGCGGTAATTGCCATTCATGGCAAACAGTACTGGCCATAGCATTGCTAATCCAATTTGATTGCCCGAAAAGTCAGTGCGGCGAAATCCTTGCAAAAATTTGACCACACCAAAGATATAAGCGCTTAGTACGAGAATTCCAATTATTAGTGACATATGCAGTTTTCCTTGACTAGCTATCTAATTTAACATCAAAAACTCCAGCCCATTCAAGCCATAGCCGATCGCCTAGCCGCTCTCCTCTAGAAAGGATTGCATTAGCAAATTTATCACTATTGCCAAGTTCACCCAAGTAGGCGGCAGCAATCGCCCCTGCTTGCATCGTTACTTGAGTAGAGGCAAGGCTTTCGCTTGCTAAAAAATAATGAGCGCGATCTGAGACAATTTGCCAACTGTGCGGGGTGCTTAAGAAATAGTATAGGCTGCTGTAAATCCCTCCAGACAATCCGTATTTACCCTGATGAGCCGTGATTGCACTGACACCATGATCGACACATCTTTGGGTTAATCGTAATTTGTATAGACAATCTGTTTGGGTTTGGGGATCGGGACTTAGCGATCGCCTTTTTTCAAAGTCATAGCAGATCTGACTAATAAAGCTTTTGGGCTTTAGTTCATGGCGACAGGCTAGGGCGATCGCATAGGCTAAGATTATTTCCTGAATATCGATTTGGCTATGGGACTGCAAATCTAGAAGCCTTGTGCGTATTTGTTGTAAGTCCTGATGCCAATACACACCAATAGCGATCGCCACAACAGTTATCTCTAGGTCATCGACTATTCGTAAATTATTTAGCGAGTCTGTAAATACTAATTTTGTTAGATCTTCTAAGCGATCAACAAAATCTATGGGAACGCTTAGCAGCAGACTTGTCCAAACTGCGCGAAATCGACTTTTGAGAGATATCGGTGTTAGCAGCATATTAACAACAGAGTTTTTTATAGAATATTTTTGTAGAATAAATTCTTGCAGTTTGCCGTGCTGTAGGCGCGGCAAACTGCATCAGCGCCAAAGCGTATAAATGATTGTCGAAATTATGAATATTAGCAACATCATGTAGACAATTACTCTTGCCCATATGGCTAGGAACAAACACAATAAATTCCAAAAAGTGACCCTAGCCGTACCATTCCATGCAGGCTGAAACCTAGCAATTTGTTTTTTTTCGTAATTGCCAATCTGAGCCAAAGCCAAGATTTGATAATGTAATCGCCCAAAGGGATGAAGTAATTTGAACTGCTGATAGCGATGGTGGTCTGTACGCCAACGACTGCGAAGGTTTTTTGCCTTACCCACATATAGCACGATCCATAGAGCTGTAATGTAGTACACGCCAGCAGTCGGGGGTAATTCTTTTAATTTTTTTACAGGTTTAGACGGAAGCCAAAAAATACGCAGCCATTCAGTCATAGGTAATTTACTATCCTACAAAGCCTATGCCCAGATATTTAATTACTTTTGAGTCATCATAATGATAATCAGGCTATAAACAAATTGTTTTGCTCAAGTAATCTGCGTCATTCAACTAGGTTTTGCTGATATGTCAGACTTCAATCGCGGCATCATGAAATTTAAAGATGCCGATAGCCCTGTATCAATCGTGCTTTCAAGTATCGTTATTCTAAGTGCAATTGGTTTTCTGCTTTGGTGGGGATTTCAGTCCGCCTATGTCTAAGTAAATAGTAAAAACCAAAACTCAAAAAGCTGTGGTGCACGCCGCGCGTGCGCCACAGCTTTTTGAGTTTTGGTTTTATTTTGCACACATATAATATTTAAGTTGTTTAACTCATGACTACTACTATTTCTCAAGATGATCTATTAGGCGCAGCGATTGGTGCGATTCCCAGTGGACTTTTTATAGTTAGTTCACAACAAAATGGTAAGACCGCTACCATGCTTGCCTCATGGGTACAACAGTCTGGCTTTGTTCCCCCCTCCGTTACCATCATCGTTGGCAAAGGTAGAGCTATTGAATCTTTCTTGTCAGTTGGCAGCCCTGTGGTAATCAATGTGATTGAGAAAGGGGATGGCAAGATAATCGGACATTTTGCCAAGGGTTTTGCGCCTGATGCCGATCCCTTTGAGGATATAGCTACTGCTCCTGCGCCCAGTGGTCAGCCTTACCTGTCTGGAGCGATCGCCTATCTCGATGCCACCATCACCAGCAGTCTTGATGCTGGCGATCACATAGTCTTACTTGCCACCATCATTTCAGGACAGCGCTTGAGCGAAGGCGAACCAGCTACACACACGCGCAAAAATGGCTTTAAGTACTAAAAATTTAGGTAGCAATTTTCTCTACTCAAGCGACTTGTGCTTTCTTAAGACTTAAAAGTGCCGCGAAGCGGCACTTTTAAGAATTTCTCTGGGTTTTATAAGAGCGCAAAGCGCTGTAAATTTCAATATATTTGAAAAGTATGTTGACATTAATCTCAATGTTTGTCATATTAATAAAGCGCTAAACTCAATTGAGTAGAAATGCGGGTGTGGCTCAGTGGTAGAGCATCTCCTTGCCAAGGAGAATGTCGTGGGTTCGAATCCCATCACCCGCTTAACAATTGATAAATTAGAAGGGACGCATAGCGTCCCTTCTAATTTATGGTTTATGGTCTTTACTGATGCAATTTGATTTAAAAGCTGCTTTATCTCATATTGATTTGCCTGACGCAACATGGATTGGACTACGCGAAGTTCGCGAGATTAATACTACTCGCTATGTTCGCGATCGCCAGCCCCAATCTAATGGACGTAGCCTGTCTCACGGCTTAATGATCGAAGTGCTAGTCGATGGACAATTTGGCTACGCTAGCACCAACTATCTTGATTTAACCAACATTCAAGTTACTGCCCAAAGAGCTTATCAACAGGCTAAAGTCGCTGCAAATTGGGCAGTACATAGTTTTACAGTCGCCCAAAGACCCAAGGCAATCGGGCAGTACTTTTCTCCATATCTCAAAGACTCGGAGGCAATCTCACCCCAAGAGATTAATCAACTTTTAATCGATATTTGCGATCGCCTAAAAGTATCTGAGCAGATTGTTAAGACTAGTGCCTATGCCGTAATTACAGAGACTGAAACTAAATTTGTCAGTAGCAACGGATCTGATGTTTATCAAAAATTTCTCACTATTGCCACTGATTATGCTGCGATCGCTCAAGACGGTGCGATCATTCAAAGACGCGGCGATCATGGTCAGCTTGCTTGTTGCAATCAAATTGGCATGGAAGTCTTTGATCGTGACATAACCTTACAAAAAGCCCAAATCATCGGCAGACAAGCCATAGAACTGCTAAGTGCAGATGAGTGTCCTACTAAGACCACCAATCTAGTTCTAGCTCCAGATCAAATGCTACTTCAGATTCATGAAAGCATCGGGCATCCCTTGGAAATAGATCGCATTCTCGGCGATGAACGTAACTATGCGGGCGGTAGCTTTGTGAAACTAGAGGACTTTGGCAATATGCAATATGGCTCCTCATTAATGAATGTTTCCTTTGATCCAACCATAGCTGGAGAATTCGCTAGCTATGGTTTTGATGACGTGGGCATTCCTGCTACTAAAGAATATTTAATTAAAGAAGGAAAGCTATTGCGCGGATTGGGTAGTAGTGAAAGTCAATCGCGATCGCATATTAAGGGAGTTGCCAACGCCAGAGCAACTTCATGGAATCGTCCCGCCATTGATCGCATGGCAAATATCAACCTTGATGCGGGTCAACATTCCTTTGATCAAATAATTGCCGATATTGAATATGGCGTATATATGGAGTCCAACCGTTCTTGGTCAATTGATGACTATCGCAATAAGTTTCAATTTGGCTGTGAATACGCCAAACTGATCGAAAATGGCAAATTAACTAAAACTTTGCGAAATCCCAACTATCGCGGTGTAACCAACCAGTTCTGGAATAGCCTAACCAAAGTAGGCGATCGTCAAACCATTGAAGCTTACGGTTCGCCATTTTGCGGCAAAGGCGAGCCAAATCAGGTAATTCGAGTTGGTCATGCCTCGCCCGTATGTTTATTTAGCAATATCGAAGTCTTTGGCGGTGCTAAGTAGGCAAGCATAATTAAACCCAAAACCCAAAAAACTGTAGCGCACGCGAAGCGTGCGCTACAGTTTTTTGGGTTTTAACCCACGTTCCGCTCTTATTTTCCTGAAAAAGAAATTAAAATGTAAAGCCCTTACTGAGAAACGATTCTAGGCGCTTACCATAAAAAAATCGCTATTTTAATATTGTCAATAAGAGCCTACTAATAGAAATAATTCTTATTAGTGTTTTGAAAAAACGCTGAAACCCATATTCTCTCGTTGTAATTATTTTTGGGCTTCCATTACGAGCGGAATGTGGGTTTTGACGTTTTTTAGGAAGCCAAGACCGCCAAACCCAAACCAAAATACTTTCAAGCATTTCAGCTAATTCGATCGCAGCTTTACTAACATATTGCAAAGGGGAAAACTGACGGTTTGGGCGGCTAGAGCGTCTTGTTGAGGATACTTTTGGGAATGGCTTAGCCGTGACTTTACGGGTTTGCATAGAACTGCGATCGCGGCTTGGAGTGGTTTGATTAGAATTGATAGGCGATCGGGTGGAAGGAGTTCTCGGTAATACAGGTTGTCGATAGGTTTGCTGAGCTAAATGGGTTTCTAGTTCTGCATTGGTAGGGATGTTATAGAAATTGATATCTGTTTCGTAAATCTCGACGTGACGCTTAGGCAAATCTATCGGAATTTGCGGAATTTCAGAGATGGGTTGT
>JBBQRB010000055.1:0-16079 GCA_038215315.1 Pseudanabaenales cyanobacterium | reverse complement strand
CACCACTAATTCTTGGGTTTTAATATCTATTCTTATACTGGGAAGGGAGTATACAAAAGAAAACTCTTATGCTTTTGCAGATTTCTTGCGCTTAGTAGCCAAGATACCAGCAGCAGCCATCATACCAAACACCATTCCTGGCACAGGAACAGGTTTTGCACTTACAGCCCTGTAAGCATGATTATCTGTCTCAAAGGCAATCCCAGTAGACTTGAGAACAACCGTATCAAACTGGGTAGCAGAACTTCCCGAGAAGAAGTCTACATAGATATTGGTGAAGTTGTTAGTCCAGTTCGCAAATTTAGGACTTGTCAAACTATATTTTGACTGCACCAAACTAGCAATTTGTTGTCCATCAAAGGTTGCTAACGATACGCCACCTTTCTTAAATTCAACAAAGTTGTAAGTATCAATGGAACCCCAATACAATCCAAAATAATCAACCAAGCCACCAAATGAAATTACTGCTTGCTGATTTGTGGGTAGCGAAAGGTAAGGAGTTGTGTTTTTAAAAGGAGTTGCCGACAAACCACTTTTACTGCCTGTAAATAGCTGGGTCGTACCATTTGGGGTGTACTTTGCAAAACCTGTAGATGGAGCTCCAGCAGCAGAATTAAAGTCAATAGTCACCGTGTTTGCAACCCCAGTTTTGCATCCATCGGGAGACAAGCAATTTTCTGATGATGTTGCGTCAAAGTTGAAGCCATTAAGACTAGCGGCACTTACTGAACCCGCGCTAATAGAAACTGATAAAATCCCTAAACTGGCTGCGACTAATACTTTCATAATTGTTAATTCCCTAATAAATTTGTTGTCTTAATAAATTTGTATAGTGCGAGTCTAAGTCACTTTTACTAAGACTACAAGGTCAATAAGTTATCTATTTAGTTAGTTTTTTTGAAGAAAAGTTATAAAAGTTACTAAGATTTTATTAGCACAGTAAATTTATAGCTTTCGCCAGTCTTGTGAGGACATAAAACCCAAAAGAGGGCGGCGCTCCGCGCCGCCCTCTTTTGGGTTTTGATTTATCTTGATACAGCTTATTGAGGCTTTAAAGGGTATAGAGAAATTTTTGTACAGCGCAAAGCGCTGTACAAGTGGCGAAAGCTATATAAAGTCTTTCTTAATCGAAAATTGCGGCGATCGCAAGTTCCTTGTAGCAAACTGGTTAAATTAACCTTTCAACTTCTTAGATTCAATTAGCAACGAGTCAATTAGTGGTTGAAGGATTAGCTCCATAGCAAAGCCCATTTTGCCACCAGGCACAACTAAAGTAGTATGACGAGACATGAAAGAGTCGTGAATCATACTTAGTAAGTAAGGGAAGTCAATACTAAACTTTTCGTGAAAGCAACGATTAGTATGGATGATCACAAAGCTTTCATCAAGAGTTGGGATATCTCGGCAAATGAAAGGATTGGAAGTGTCAACGGTGGGAACGCGCTGGAAGTTAATGTGGGTATTAGAAAACTGAGGAGCGATGTAGTTTACATAGTCGGGCATACGGCGCAAAATCGTATCGACGATCGCCTCAGCACTGTAGCCACGTTCCGCATTATCACGGTGGATTTTTTGAATCCATTCCAAATTAACAATTGGCACTACGCCCACCAATAGATCAACGTATTGAGCAACATCAACATCCTTGTCAACGACTCCTCCGTGTAAGCCCTCGTAGAACAACATATCGGTGTCAGATCCAAGGCTTTCCCAAGGAGTGAACTCGCCCGGTTTGCAGTCAGTACCTAAGCGAGAGTTGTGGTGTCCTGCTTCTTCGGGACTGTGTAGGTAATAACGTCTTTGTCCATTACCTGTTTCGCCATATTCACAAAAGAGGGCTTCTAATTTGTCTAGGACATTGGCATAAGGGCCGAAGTGACTCATGTTGCGTCCTTGCTCTGAAGCTTCCTTCATCATTGCCCGCATATCAACACGATTGTATTTGTGATAGCTATCACCCTCAACGATCGCTGATTTGATTTTTTCCATCAAAAAGATATGTTCAAAAGCGCGTTTAACTGTGCTAGTTCCAGCCCCAGATGAACCTGTAACTGCAATAACTGGATGTTTTTTAGACAAATTTTTTCTCCTTAAATTCAGGCAATTAATGTGTTTTGTATTAAACGTGAGGGCGATCGCCCACAAACGAAGAGTCACAGAAAATATTAAAACTAATATACCTTTGTATATACCCCTTTATACATAGCAGTTTTGGTGTTTGTTGCACCTATGGCGCAGCAAACACCAAAAATACGGAAGGCGCATCAAAAATTTAGAGAATAGCCATGCCTACGATCCCATCGAATTTACCGTCGCATAATTTATCAAAATTCACGGAAAAGTTTGCTAAACCACTAAACATAGGCAATATCGCTCTCAACAGTCGAGTGTTACAGTCGCCATTGTCTGGGGTGACTGATTTGGTTTTTCGCCGTTTGGTGCGTCGCTATGCGCCCGACTCAATGCTCTACACCGAAATGATCAGTGCCACCGATCTCCATCACATGAAGGCTTTGCCTAAGTTGATGGAGATTGATCGCCATGAAACGCCGATTAGCATTCAGCTTTTTGATTGCCGTCCAGACTTTTTGGCTGAAGCTGCCCAAAAAGCGGTGGCAGAGGGAGCCGATACGGTGGATATAAATATGGGATGTCCAGTCAATAAAATCACGAAAAAGGGCGGCGGATCGTCTCTGTTGCGGCAACCTGAACTAGCAGAGCAGATTGTGCGATCGGTTGTTCAGGCGGTGGATATTCCTGTAACTGTAAAGACAAGGCTGGGTTGGGACGATGTGGAGATTACAATTTTAGACTTTGCTAAACGCATGGAAGATGCGGGAGCTAAGATGATTACTGTCCATGCGAGGACGCGATCGCAGGGCTATACGGGTAAAGCCAATTGGGAATGGATTGCTAAAGTTAAGCAAGTTTTGGCGATTCCTGTGATTGCCAATGGTGATATTTTTTCGGTTGATGCGGCGATCGCTTGCTTAGAGCAAACGGGAGCCGATGGGGTGATGTGTTCTCGCGGCACTCTGGGCTATCCGTTTTTAGTGGGTGAGATTGATCATTTTTTAAAAACTGGTGAATATTTGCCAAAGCCTTCATCGATTGAGTGTCTGCAAGTTGCTAAGGAGCATTTACGCGGTTTGTGGGACTACAAAGGTATACGCGGCATTCGGCAATCGCGTAAGCACATGACTTGGTATGCCAAAGGATTTGCAGGAGCAGCAGTCTTGCGCGATCGCCTCTGTCGCATTGAGTCACTGCAAGAAGGCTTGGACTGCTTAGATGGGGCGATTTCTCAGCTAGATAGTCCGCAAAGTTTTGTAACTTTAAGCCCTGAAGATATGGTTATATAGCGATCGCCTTTTGTCTTAGAAAGTAAGTAAGTGGGCAAAAGAAACCTTAAAGCCCAAAAAGCTGTAGCGCACGCTGCGCGTGCGCTACAGCTTTTTGGGCTTTGGGTTTAATTATGCTTGCCTACTTAAGTGAGTGGCGGCGCTCACTTACTTCCACTTAATATCAGCCACAGCGCAAAGCGCTGTATGCGGAGCGCGGCTTTTTGGTCTTTTGGTATAACATAAGGCAGAATCCACACTCGCTAAGCCATGCAAATATTCAGTCGCCGCAATATCAACATCTTTGTGATCATTTTTGTAAGCACGATCCTAGTGTTTGCATTGGCATGGTTTATATTTTTGCGCCCATCGGTGACTAGCCTGAATAAATCTGCAACTGTCGCAGGCTCCAGCTTACAAAATATTACCCTAACTGAGTTTGATGCTAATGGAAAACTGATTTGGGAAATAACTTCTAAACGAGCAGACTATCGCGAAGATCGCAAAATTGCTGATGTTGAGGATGTCAAAGGTAAATTTTATCGAGATGGTAAGCTTTTGATGGAAGCAACAGGCGATCGCGGCACGATTGATCAAGCTTCTAAAGAGATTTCCTTGCAGGGTGACATTAAAGCGATCGCAGTTCAAGAAAAAGTGAATATGCAAGCCGATCAGATGATTTGGAAGTCTGAAGCGGATATTCTGAAGGCGACAGGAAATGTGCAGATTGTGCGTACTGAAGACAACATCAAGATGATTGGGAAGGAGCTAACCGCTCAGCCTAGTTTGAATATGTATAGCTTAGAGAAAGAAGTAGTGGTTACAGCTACTGAACCCAATCTAGAGATGAAGAGTGAGAAGGTTACTTGGGATGCTAAGAATAATCGCGCTTTTACGGAAAGTCCACTTTCGGCAGTTCAAGTAAAGGATCAATTACGCCTAAATGCCAATAAAGGCAGTTGGGATATAGGAAAGGAAGAAGTTACTTTTACTGGCGATATTAAGGCTCTAGATCCGAAATTGGATGTTGATCTCACCGCTTCTGTGGCGACTTGGAATCTTGATAAGCAATTGATTACGATGCCAGAAGCTTTTACCGCTTCTAGCAAGAGTCGTGGCATCGTGGTTAAAGCTCAAAAAGGTGAAGCTCAGCTAGAAAAGGAACAGATCAATCTCACTGGAGAAGTGGCTGCGAGTTTTAGTTCTACTCAGGGTGTTGTCAAAGCCGATCGCGTAGAATGGCTAATTCCCAGTCAAACTGTTACCGCAAATGGCAATATTGTCTATCAGCAGCCAGATAAGAATCTTATTGTTTCAGGCGATCGCGCCGTGGCAAACCTCGAACAGCAAACTATCACGGTCACTGGTTCTAATGTACTGTCAACCCTTACTCCTTAGCGATTTTTAACAAAAAAAACTATGGCACACGCGCAGCGTGCTCCATGGCTTTTTTGGTTTTAAGCGATCGCTTTAGGAATGGCACTAATTAACTTTTGGGTATATAGCTCTTGGGGATTGTTATAGACTGACTCGGCAGTACCTAGTTCGACGATTTCGCCCTTATTCATGACCATAATGCGATCGCTCATAAACTTGACCACACCGAGATCATGGGAAATAAAGATATAGGTTAGCCCAAACTCCGCTTGCAGCTCCTTTAAGAGATTGAGAACTTGGGCTTGAACTGATACATCCAGAGCCGAAACTGGCTCATCAGCAATAATTAGTTTAGGATTAAGGACTAAGGCTCTAGCGATGCAGATACGTTGGCGCTGACCACCAGAAAACTCATGGGGATAGCGGCGCATGGCGCTTTTTGACAATCCTACGCGCTCTAACAAATAGGCAGCTCTTTCTCTTCTTGCCTCAGCTTTGCGGTAGCGAGCAAAGCGCTCCTGATGACTGTGAACTATAAGAGGCTCAGCGATCGCATCGCCCACACTCATCCGCGGATTAAGCGAACCGTAAGGATCTTGAAATACGACTTGCAGGTCACAACGCAATTTTCGCAACGACTCCCCTTTAAGATGAGAAATTTCTTGTCCCTCAAACTTAACTGAACCCATTACCCCGTTGATTAAGCCAAGGATAGCTCGACCTGTGGTCGTTTTGCCACAGCCTGACTCGCCAACTAACCCAAACGTCTCACCACGAAATATATCAAAACTAATATTGTTTACAGCAACAAAATAGCACTTCTTTAAACCTAAAATGCTACGAATTGGGAACTCAATGCGTAGATTCTGAACCGATAGAATTGGCTCTTGCTTTTGCAATTCTGACAGACGATTGGCAATCTCTTCTGGTGGAACAATTTCTAGATAGGAAGCATTAGGCTCTTTTTCTAACATCTGTCCATTTTGTATTTCCATAAAGTCGCTGACTGTGGGCAGTAGCCGAAGTTGGCGATCGGGTTGCGGACGACAAGCGATTAAACCCTTGGTATAAGGGTGCTGTGGTGTTTTAAAAATTGCTTGAGTGTCGCCATATTCGACAACTTCCCCTTGATTCATGACGATCGCCTGATCGGCAATCTCCGCTAAAATCCCTAAATCGTGGGTAATAAATATCATCGACATTCCCCGCGATCGCTGAATCTCTTTTAGCAAATTGAGAATAGTCGCCTGCACAGTCACATCTAAAGCAGTTGTCGGCTCGTCCGCAATAATCAACTGTGGATTGCAAGAAATCGCCATTGCAATCATCACACGCTGCAACTGTCCACCCGAAAGCTCATGGGGATAGCGCTCAATTAATTGCTGAGGATTAGGTAATTTCACTTCATCAAACAATTGAATTGTGAGTGTTTCTGCTTCTTGCCGCGAAACCTGACGATGTAAGCAAATCGCTTCGATGACCTGATAGCCGCAAGTGAATAGAGGATTAAGTGATGTCATCGGCTCCTGAAATACCATCGCTATGCGATCGCCTCGATATTTCAGCATTTTCTTGGGTGATACTCTCACTAAGTCAATAGGAACTTCACCACTAGGTCTAAATAGAACTTCGCCGTTGGTAATTTTGCCAGATTCTCCCAATAATCCCATAATCGCTAAGGCTGTCGCCGACTTACCAGAGCCAGATTCGCCGACAATGCCAAGGGTTTGTCCCTGAGCTAGATCAAAAGAAATGTTTTTAACCGCATAGACGAGACTCTCATCACCTCGAAAGGCTACCTGTAAATTACGCACTGAGAGCAAGAAATCTTCTGTCTGCGCTGGAGATTGTGACATAGATGCTTATTTTTTTACAGGATTAATATAACTATACCAATTCACAAAAGTGTTGGTACAACTTTGTGATCAGTCCTTCAAGATTTCTTCAAATTGCATGATGACAGCATATTCTACAGCAGATTGAGAACAAACCCACCACTAGATTTTTTGTAAAAGCCACGCGAAGCGTGGCTTTTACAAAAAATCTGGGTTTGGTTTGTTCTCAATCTGCTGTAAATCGATCAACGGGAGACAGTATTGTGTATGGATATGGATAAGTATGTGGGCAAAAGAAACCTTAAAACCCAAAAAGCTGTAGCGCACGCTGAGCGTGCGCCATAGCGTTTTGGGTTTCGGTTTTTATTATGCCTATCTATGTTATTTAGTGTTTGACCATCTTTGTGACTACAATCACATTCCTACAACCCGAATATCACAGGAACCACGATTAGCGATCGCAATCTAAATCTAGCCATAAAGCGATACTTATTTTCATAGAGAAATAAGTCACAGGGCAAAAAGCAATGATTATCAATTCAATAAACGAAGTTCGCACCATCGCAATCAAAACTATTTTCGGCACTGAAAAAGCAATTGTATTTCTAGGCAAATACTTTGTCGCTGAGAATGCCTATGACAGTCTCAACGAGGCGATCGCAGGATGCAAAAGAGATCTAGATTTGGGCATGGCATTGTTAATCGCACCCGATGCAAACCAGTTTCGCGTATGGATCTCGATTCCCGATGACTTAATCTTGCAAGCTGCTTAAATCGCTTTTACTATTGGCAATTCATTCCAATTAGTTGTATATCGCGGCGATCGCATATCACTTCTCATCTTCCATTCTTGTCTCATACCTTCACTCGCAAACCTAATAGTTCCAGAGCCATAGCGTTTGTTTAAGGCATCAATTACAGACATCAACTTTTCATCATGGCTATTTACTGCTAAAGATAGCAAGTCCAATTGCACCGCATCCACAGAACTTAAATCGTTTAGCATTACTCCACATTTTTTATAGCTAAATCCATCCCGAAAAATACTCGACATACATAGCTTGGCGAACTGAATCATAGTTTGAGTGCTATTGGTCGCCGTTGGCAGAGAAACAGTAGCCGAGTTGCTATATTGCGAGTCGTTTGGCTTAAACCGATTTGTTGTAATGAATACACCTACAACAGAAGCTCTCAGACCTCTATGCCGTAATTTCGCTGCGGCTCTCGCCGCGTGGTGAGCGATCGCTTCGTGCATTTGTACCAAAGTCGTACAAGGTTTGCCAAAAGACCTCGAACAAATCATATTTTTTTGTGGTGGCGCGATCGCTTCGAGTGGCAAACATGACAAACCGCGCAACTCGTACATGATGCGAACACCGACAATGCCCATGATTTGCTTGATGAGAGACTCTTCAGCATCTCTTAATTCTGAGGCAGTGCTAATGCCATGCGATCTCAGTCTTATCCCCAGTCGTTTATTGATTCCCCAAATATCTTCGATAGGCAAGTTATGGAGTAGGCGATCGCGGACATCATCGGTTAGCACTTCGGCAACTCCGATCACTAATTTCTTGGCAACTCTATTTGCAATCTTCGATAAAGTCTTTGTCGTTGCAATGCCAATACCTGTCGGTATACCAGTCCATCGCAAGATTTTTGCTCTTAACTCTATACAAAACTCCATCAATCCATCGGTTCCCAAATGCACGAAACCTGATAAATCTAAAAAGCATTCGTCAATCGAATAAATCTCGACATCAGGCACGGAATTATAAAGCACCTGATAGACCCGATGACTCATATCACTATAGAGTTCGTAGTTTGAAGACAATACTGCTGCGCCTGCTCGGGAAAGCTCAGTTTTATATTTGTGGTAAGCAACACCCATCGGAATATTCAGCGCTTTTACTTCGGGCGATCGCGCCACGATACAACCATCATTATTCGATAACACGACGACGGGCTTACCTTCTAGCGACGGGTCAAACACCCGTTCGCAGCTAACATAGAAGCAATTACAGTCAACTAGGGCGAACATTTTGATATATGTACGAAAATCTTATTCTAGCAGTGATCTATGGCTTCAACAATTGGCAATAGTTTTAGGGCTGGTAAGTATGTGGGCAAAAGAACCCTTAAAACCCAAAAAGCTGTAGCGCACGCGCTACAGCTTTTTGGGTTTTGGGTTTAACTATGCTTGCCTACTTATTAAGATGCTCCCCATACGAACACGCGATCGCTAAACTACTTTGGCAAGAAGAGAATGTTGGTTTCTTGTTCGTAATGCAACTATTTCTTGGCAGGTATTAAAGCGCTATTTAACATATTCTGAAAGAGTTGGCTTAATGGAATCCCTGCTGCCTTTGCCATCTCGGAAATGACGCTGGTTTGCGCGAAAGAGCAGTATAGCCCTGCTTCTAAGAGCCAAGGCTGATCATTCGGGTCAATGCGAAAATCAAATAGACTATAGTGGCGACAGCCTAGTGCCATGTGGCAATGCCGAGCTGCTTCCCAAACTCTCGCAGTAATCGGATCGCTGGGATCGACAATCCAAGATTTAGCATTTCCCTTCGCGACCATTCCCAAATCGCCCTTTTCATCTCGCTTGAGCTTGTCTTCGTGCTGTCGAATTGGTTGCTTATGTTTATCCATTGCATATTCTTCTAATGGTAAACAAATCAATTGCCCTCGATCTTCGATAATTCCGCATCTGACTTCCCGACCAAGTTCGACAAATGTTTCCACTAATATCCCATCAGCGTAAGCAAAAGCGGTTTGCAAGGCATTCTCATACTCAGAAATATTTTTTACAAGCGTCACGCCTAGAGAGTTATCTTCATTTACAGGTTTCACGACGGTCGGAGGGGTCAGCGTCGGAAAATCTCCGAGACGAAGTATCTCTCCTGAAGGTACTTGCACGCCTACGGCTGCGACCACAGCTTTTGTTTTTGCTTTGTTTGCGGTCAGTGCCATCACATCTGATTTGTTGCCCACATAGGGAATGTCGAGTAAATCAAACAAGGCTCTGTATGCTGTCATGCCAGAAACGCAAAACATCTGAGGCAGCATTACATCCAGTTTGAGCGCTATTAGAACTTGAATCGCTTCAGCTAGGGGTATGGGACTTGCCGCCGCGATCGCATCTTTTGTCAAAAATTTTGGGAACCGCCATTGGCGATCGGGTGTGACGTAAGCGATATGAAACTCATACAGAGAAGTATCTGCGTTGGACTCCAGACAATCCTCTGCATAAAGACGCGACAAATCGCAGTAAAACTCACTGACCGCAGAACCCACTAAGTGCAAAACCCGAATTACCATATTTAATCTCCCGCCAGTTCCACTAGTTTACCGATGTTAAAATCAATCCGAATCCATCCTTTAAGCTGTCGTAAGTTCTCCAACAATAGCAAAGGAATCTGCAAGTGATGAACCATTAAAAATGGAAACGGATCGTCCCAATCAAAAATTGCATCTTTGCCCTTGAGAATGATTTGTACTCGCTTCCAAGCCTGATTAGGCGAACCTAAATGTGTCAGCAATCTCCAGATTTCATGATAAATCCAATAAGTCGGACAACTTGATGCTAGGGGCTGAATCGCATTCGCTAATGGCTCTTTTTCCAAATAAGCCTTTGCGACATCGGGATGATTGTAAAACATCGTAATGGCTGAGTGAGTGCGGGGGTTGCATTCGATCGCATAGATTTTCCCATCTGATGCCTCAATAAAGTCAAAGGAAACTTGCCCAGTCAGATTTAGACTACTCACAAATTTTCTCACCCATGCTTCGATCTCTGGATGCTCGACCATCTCATAGTTAATCTGAAATGCTGACGATCGACAGCAACAATGCATCCTCAATTCTCCATTCCTTACCGTACTGTGAGTGCAGTATTCCTGACCTGAAATGAAGGCTTGCATAATCCAAGGATTATTTTTAGAAATAGGTAGATTTTCAATAAATGCCTTAGTTTCCGCGAGGCTATTACAAGGAAGCTGAGTCAAATCTAATCGCCGTACTGAGTCATAGAGAATACTTTTCAGGATGTATTTTTGGGAATGCTGAGAAAAATCAAAGTCTAGTACTTGCTGCGAATCCGTAATACAGTAGGAATCAGGAACAGAGAGATTAAGAGAAGTTGCGATCGCGGAAAACTCAAACTTGTCATCCAACTTCTGTACCTCATTGGGGTCAATATGCATGACCTCACAGTGATCTGAAAGCACCTTTTTTGCTAAAGCGTCATAATAACTCGCGATTGGACTACAAACTGGAACATAAACATCAATAGATTCTCGCTGCACGATCTCAAGCAGCGAATCAATATAGTCTTTTGCTTGAGGTTTGGGAACGGTATAAAACCGATCAATGTCCCAAGAAAACCGATGCCCTGTCAACCAGTATTTATGGTATTCCACTAAGATGACCCGATGCCCTGCCCGATGGAAAGATCGAGCGAGCTGCAATGCTTTAGTCATTTTACCACCACTAATTAAGATGGTTTTAGGATGAGTCGCGATCGCTCGACGCTGGAAAGGCTTAATTAGAATTGCTCTAAGAAGTGCGATCGTAGTTAGTGCAAGATTTAGCGGAAGAACTAAAAGCAGCAGGGCAAGAGTTGCTACTGTTTTTAAAGATGTTTGCCATCGGTTGTTATTTGTGCGATTAATATCCATTATCAAACTGGCTTTAAATCTGATGAATCTATAAAGGTGGGTGCGCGCACCCACCCCACTTCTAAGCTCGGCGGATCAACGTTAAACCGTCTCTTAATGGAAGTAACACTTGTTCAACGCGAGGATCGTCTACGACGGCTTGATTGAAAGCTGCGATCGCAATTCCATTTGCGGTGGTTTCACCAGTCAAGTAAGGTTGACCCTGCATCAAAGTATTGTCCACACAAATCAAGCCATTCTTCGCAAGTAAAGAACCCTCTAGCAAGATATTTAGATAGTCTATATATCCAGCCTTATCAGCATCGATAAATACTAGATCAAAAGTCTCGCCAGAATCAGCTAAGTGTTTCAGCGTAACCAACGCGGGAGCAACTTTAACGAGAATTTTGTGACCGTCAGGAGACTGATCAAAGCACGATTGCGCGATCGACGCTGCAAATGGATCGACTTCACAAGCAATGATCTGCCCATCTAGCGGCAAGGCTTCAGCGATCGCAAGTGCCGAGTATCCAGTAAACATCCCGATTTCTAGCACCCGCTTCGCTTGAGTCAGATGCACAAAAAATTTGAGCATCTGACCCTCCACATGTCCCGACAGCATTTCCTGCTCTAAGGGATGTACCGTTTCTCCATCTGCCGATCGCTGGCTCCAGTCTTCAGTTTGAGTACGGAGTACAAGGGCTGCCAATGCTGGCGATTCTGGTGTCGTACAACTGCTGATGTAAGGGTCTAACCCCTTCGCCAATTCCCAAGCCTTGTGCATTTCAGATTTAACTTCAGGATTTACATTCTCCAAAGCTTCTATCTGCTGACTCAGAAACTCTAACTTAGCCGCCAAAATCCCAACTGGTGTCACGGGTCTGGGTATCATGCCTGTACCCCTGCTGGAATTCTTGGATCAATTTTTGCATCAATTAGAGCATTGGCAGAAAGATACATATCTTCGCCATCGCCTCCACGTGGATAGTGGCGGCAAATTTCTTTGTGAACATTGAGGTATTGATCTAACTCCAAGCGGGTTAAATCATTCATGAAATGACAACTGCCAATGGGCTTCGGCACGGCTGCACGGACTAATCCATCTCTCGTTCCACTGATCGATTCTGTTGCTTTCCATAGCAACTCAGGAGTTAGATAAGGACTATCGATCGCTAAGCCAATTCGACTCATCAAGCCCAAGATGCGATCGCGATCAATAATTGAAATGTAGCCCCGCTCCTGAGCGATCGTTGCTGAAAATGCCATATCAATATTGACACTGTGACCGTGGAACATTGGCAGGTCAGGGGTTAGCTCTAGCGTCGGACTCCAAGTATGACCGTAAGCAATAACGCGATCAAGATCCAACTCGTGCAGGTTAGGAACTTCTAAACCGAGCATCGTATTGATCGCCTCATAAGTCACTTGATGTGCCACCAGTCGTAGCTCAGGCGTACCATTTAAGTAGCCAAAACGAGTCTTGAGTAATGCTTCACCATGCTCCTCTAGCAAATTAAAAATATCGCGGTTGGCAACCACGGCGATTTTAATCAGTTCCGCCATCCCGTTCCGCACTTGGTCTATGGGTAGCGTCTTCAAAAAAGAGAAGTCTAAGATCACCTTTTGGGAAGCGTGATAAGCACCCAATCGGTTTTTCAGCTTGCCGTGATTTACGGCAACTTTAATGGCGACACTCGCATCAATCAATCCAATTAACGTGGTCGGGACGCGGATGTAGTTGGTGCGACGGCGGTAAGTGGCACAGGCAAAACCAGCGACATCAGTGGTCAAACCACCACCCACTACTAGCACTGGCTCTTTACGCACCAGTCCAAAGTCAGCAAACGCATCAACAATTTTCTCAAATGTTCGCAGCGTTTTGTCTGTCTCTTTTATATTAACTGGAAAAACTTTTAGAGCAATTTGATGATGCTTAAAGTAATCCTGAATCTGCTCACCGTATAGACCATAAACCGTTTCGTCAACCACCATTAAGCAGCGCCCAAGCTGGCGATAGCTCTCAGCAATCTCAGAATTTGCGATCGCAAAGGCTCCTTCTACATAAAGCAAGCTGAAGTCGATCTTCTCGTACCCTTCTACATGAAACGCTGTTTCTGTAGCTCTAAAAGTTGCCTGAACGTTACCCATGAATCTTTTCCAATCATTTGACGTTCACATAACTTAACATATTTGCCATGATGATTTGGGTTCTCTCGGACACGTCCGAGCAGTTTACTTTCAACCCGAATCATAATCATTGAGATCTGTTGCAGAGTTTCTTCAGGATCACAGCCTATTGAGGCTTTAAAGGGTGCAGAGATATTTGTGAAAGTGCCGCTTCGCGGCACTTTCACAAATATCTCTGGGTTTTGTAACAGCGCAAAGCGCTGTAAATGTGATTTGAAACACTTAAAATCATCACGCCTTGTCGCGCATCTCACTGGCAACAAGCCCTCGATGAAGAATGCGATCGCCGATTACTTTCGAGTAATCGGCGCGGTGCATCGTGCAGCGGTTATCCCAAATCACAATGTCGCCATTTTGCCAGAAGTGCCGATACAGCCTATGGGGGCGAATTGAATGTTTATAAAGCAAACGAATGATGCGCTTACTCTCTTCTAAATTAAATCCTTGAATCAATTGACATCGCTCTGGTGTCGATAGAAAAAGTGTTATCTTTCCAGAAATAGGATGTCGCTTAAATAAAGGATGCCAAGCTTGGCTTTCTTGATCAGTATCTAACTTCACTTCAGAGGCTATATGAAGTACTGTTGCACTTGACAGCTTCTCTTTTACCAGAGCGGGGAGCGTTTCAAAGGCGCAATACTGGTTAGAAAATAGAGTTTCGCCTCCACATTCAGGTAGTGAAATTGCTCTCAGCGCTGTGTATGCAGGCGGCTTAGCAACATAACTTGTATCAGTGTGAAAAACGCTTCTGGGAATGCGATCGCGTCCCACATTGCTTACAAGATTCAACCAAGGTTGATGCGGAACGGGCTTTTCCCCTGCGGTGAACATGAGGTCACCCAACCGCTTAAGAAAGCTAACGAATTCAGCATCATCAATCAATTGATTCCGAAGGATGACAACGCCGTTTTCTGCCAACAACTGCTTGAGATCGAAAATATCATGATCTCCCGCATCTCTGATTTGCATTCCTATTATTTCAACCCCAAAAGGGGAAAGGTTTTGAAAAGTAACACCCATGCTTTATTCCTAAGGATTGACTTAGAGAAACCTTTGCAACATTTCAAAGTCCAATTGACTGACCTGAAGATCGGCAGTCTTGAAATCGTGATGTGCTGTGTTCTCATCAGGGAAAGCAATGCAAGCGATTCCTGCTGACTTAGCAGACTCCAACCCATCGACATTGTTTTCGATCGCCACACAGTTATCTGGTGTTTGATTCAATTCTTTTAAGGCAACTACATAAGCATCTTTATCAGGTTTAGGATGCGCTATTTTGGAAGCATTGAGGACTAGATCGAAATCATTGATATCGATCTCGTTGCGGAGTGCTGCAAGCATCGACAATACATTTTGTTCGGAAGTTCCTGTGACTAGAGCAAGCTTCAGTCCATTCTGTTTTGCTTTCTGCATCACGTCTACAACGCCTGAACGAGCCATCAATGGCTTTTCATACAGCGCATTTTGAAAAATCTCAGACTTAGAATGATGAATGGCGGCGGCATCGACTGATTGTCCCATTGATTTTGCGTATTCTTCAATGCGCTGTTTCCCACCACTTTTCTCCAAGAGACTCATGTATTCCTCTCTTGACCATTGCCAGTCTAAGTTGTGGAGCGCAAAGGCTTGATTAAAAGATTGTCTTTGCATCTCGGAAGTATCTGCGATCGTGCCGATTGATCCAAAAAAGATAGCTGACATTTTTTCTGTAGGTAGGGGTGAAAACTTAAGTGTACAAGATAGAGGGAAAATCCTATGTCAAAAACCATTTAGTAAAATTGCGTTAAGCCTATTTTTTGTTTTATAGAATCACCTCATCCTGTAAAGTTTGTCCGTCATTTAATTTTGAATAATATCTTTCTAATAATAGAAACCGTCACTTATAAACTCCTATTAAAGTTTTGTATAAGCTATTAATACTTACATACAGCGCTTTGCACTTTCAAAAATTTCTCTGTATCCTTTAAAGTATCAATAGGCTGTAAAACAGTTTGCTGTTTTACAGTAATCTACACTCACCAAGTTCTTCTATAAAGAGTTATTTCGTTTTCATACAACTCAGCTAACTTATACATCAGTCAAACGTAATTTCAAACATCAAGGTGTTACAGTCGCATCTATTAAAGGCTAATAAGCTATTTTTATATAGAGAAAAATATGATAGATCAAAATATGACAGAGGTAATGGCTATTGAATCTCATGCGAAAGATTTAAAGTATCAATATTTTATACAGCGTAGTGCTACATCTCTAGTAATTATAACTTTTTTGCTAGTTCTGCTAGCGACTCCTACGGGAATTGCCCTCTCTAGCGATACTGTAACAAATGAAGCTTTGAATAGTCATATTCATAAATTTGCGGGTCATGGACTAATTGTGATTGCGGCTCTACAAGTAGTTGTTCTATTTTTGGGTCGTAAATTTCATATTGAGAAGCAGCCCACGTAGGTTTAATTAGATATTCATATCGAATCCAACTGAGTGGAATCGACGTAGGGTAGACGAGAAGAGTCGTTAGCCATGATACGACTCGCCTTGTTTATTTAGGATTGCTACAGCCTATTGAGGGATTAAGAGGTACAATAGCAGCACTTCGTAAACCAGTTTTTGAAGAAGGATTTATCTAAGAGCAGTAAAAAGATTCGCAATACCTGTTGAATCGCAAATAAGGTCTGAGGTTT
>JBBQRB010000054.1:0-16296 GCA_038215315.1 Pseudanabaenales cyanobacterium | reverse complement strand
TCTATCTCAAGTCAATTTCCCTGCGCCATTACATTACCTGATCAAGGCATCGGGACTTTGCAAAAGTAATAGCGAAGCCCAAAGTCAAATCAAAAATGGTGCTGTCAAGCTTGATGGTGAAAAACTAGGCGATCGCACTTTTGCAAATGTTGAAGAGCTATCTGGTAAAGTTCTTCAAGTTGGTAAGAAAAAATTTTTAAGATTCAACTCTTCAAAATAATCATAAAAAAGCCTACGACAGTTTCTAGGAGTGTCGTAGGCTTTTTTATGATTATTTAACTGGCATTCTTCAAAAATTAACGACCTGTTGTGGCTTCAAGCTCTTCTCTGACCGTCTTTAACGTAGTAGAAATAGCTTGAAAAAGTGGGTCTGATTCCATCTTTGCCAAAGCTGCCTTTGCCTTTTCCGCTCCAGCCCCCTGACCTTGCGAATCGGTGACTACCCTGTCTACTATGTAATTGTAGGCGGTGATTGACTGATATAACTTAGTGCCATCAACAGCAGCAGTTGCAATTGTGTCGGAAGGCTTTGCATCAACGCCAAAAGGTAGCAATAAAGTCAAAGAGCTTACCAGTTGGCGCACAGGGCGACCATCTTCAAAGTCAAGACCTAGGGACAATAGGCGCTTGACAACTTCCTTTTGAGCTCCAGGAATTGTTGGATTGTCTCTATCAAAACCTAAAGACTCTTGCTTTTGCTTAAGGTCTTCTGGAAGGCTACTGGTAAGAAATGATTGTCTACCAGTCAAAAGAAAGATAAACAGATTAATCAGTCTTTCGCGATCAGCACTTGGTGGTAATGATGATATCAGGAGCAGTAGGCGAGACAAGATAAGTCCTTGTCCTCTGATATTAATGAATACCTTGGTTCTGGACATATTGTTATAGTCCCCATTGCTATTGGCTCCAGAACCAGTCGTTCCTTCAAATCCAGAGTTGGACACAGGATTTGCACCCGCAAAAGCAGGTAGACTTCCTGTAAAGCAAAGAGTTGATGCCAGAATTGAGGAGATTATTCTTTTCATAGATTTAACATCAGGTTGTAGTTGTTCAATAGATTGGAACTAGAGACATAAAGTTTCAGCAATATGCCTCCATTGTTCCCAGAAATGCGATCAGACTTATCTACGTCCAGAGTAGTTAAATCCATAACTGACACCCAAAATTACCTGAGTACCAGCATCACTGTTGTTGGTTACATCAGAGTAGGTGAGGGTAATGTTTAGAGGAACTGTAGGATCTGGCAGGAAACCTAAACCAAAATTTAGCCCTTGACCAGACCACGCTGTGCTTGCGCCCCACTGTGGATCGAACTGATAACCAAGGTTAGCAAAAATGCCAACGCCATCAGAGCTAGTTGATTTGCGATAGACACCGCCACCAACGCCAAGGGTTGCAATCAAAGGTTTAGGACTATCTAAGTTCTCGGGATCGGTCAACTGGGAGATGGTCGCTGCACCATAGACTGAAGAACGAGTACCGCCTGAGTCTGAGCCATAGTTAGCGAAGTTAGTCCAACCTACGGCAACACCAACTTGTCTGTAGAAATCTTCATAAACTAGACGGTGTACTTTGAGGTCAAAAGTACCATTAGAGCCGAAGTTGCGAATACTAGTCATGTTGAAGACACCTTCAACAGCTAAAAAGTTGCTAGCATCACCTAGCCCTGTACCGACGGAGATGCTGCCGTCGAAAGTATCTCTGATCCGACCAGCAGTGGCAGCAAATACACCGATAAAGGCATCACCTGTTTCTAGCCCGAAAGCTACGGGTGTACCTGCGTTTAAGGATGGAGTGTAGATACGCTTGATGAATACGTTCTGAGTCTGGGTATTGATGGGTCTAATCAATAGCTGATTGCGGAGGATGTCAGGAGATGTTGATGTAGCTGTACCTGACTGAGCAATGAGCGGACTGGACTGAGCAATATCTAAAAGATTTGCATCAGGCTTTGTTGAGATAGAAATGGAAGAGCTAGGCTTAAAACTCAAGGGAGTATCAGTGATACTAGCTAAAGGCTTTTGTAAGTCTTTTGCGGAGTAACTTGCTTTTTTCTCAGCTACTGTAGATTGAGCAGAAACTTCTGCTACTTGGTTAGCGCCACTGAAACCAATCATGATTCCAGTTAGTGCTAGCAATACCTTATTTACGTTAGAGCTTTTTTTTAACATTGACTATATTCCTCACCCACAAGCTAACTTTGTTGAATTTTACAAAACTATACAATGTTTGCCTTGAGGTTTAAAACCTTAGCAGTACATTTTTTGCTTTTAATAATAATATCCTATTTTTAAATTTTAGTGATCAAGCTTTGGCAATTAGTCCATGTCAGAGTCTAAACAAAAATTAACTTGGCTTTGTAGATTCTTGTTACCGAACTGATGATGTAGTTAGGAAATATGGCAATTGATCAATAGAATAGCCACCGATGTATTTGGCTAAATATATCTGTATATATGCGCTATTTATGGTTTATAGATTTACAGAATGCGACAAATTAAGCTACTGAAAATTAAGCTAAATCAAGCCCTAAGAGCGCATCCAGAAATGCTTCCTAGTGGTATCAATGTGCTAGTTGCAGTTTCAGGTGGACAGGATTCCTTGTGTTTAGTAAATCTTTTGTTAATGCAACGAGACAGGCTTAACCTCAAGTTAACGATCGCTCATTGTGATCATCGTTGGCGTAAAGACTCTCAAGCCAACGCGGAATATGTGGCAGAGTTGGCGGTGAATTGGCAATTGGATTTTGGTTTGCGAATCGCGAAAGTGCCTCCACACAATGAGTCTGATGCTAGGAAATGGCGTTACGCAATGTTGATCGAGATGGCAGTAATGTACGGGTGCGATCGCATTGTAACGGGGCATACTCGTAGCGATCGCGTAGAAACTTTTTTGTATAACTTGACACGCGGAAGTGGTGCAGATGGTTTGGCTTCATTGACTTGGATGCGATCGCTGACTCCAGAAATTAAGCTAGTACGTCCATTACTTAATATTAGTCGTCAGGAAACAGCTTCTTTTTGTCGTGAAAACCAAATTAAGGTATGGGAAGACAGCACTAATCAAGACTTAAATTATCGACGTAATCGCTTACGTTTGGAGGTAATTCCCCATTTAGAAACTCATTTCAATCCACAGTTAGAAACTGCGATCGCCCAAACTGCTGATCTCTTGTATGAAGATGTCATTTATTTAGAAGAGCAAGCTAGTCGTTTCTTTGAAGATTATGTTTCTGTAATTTGGCAAGAGCAATCACCGCATTTGCATCGCCAAAAATTACAGGAATACCCTTTAGCTTTGCGAAGAAGAATTGTCAGGCAATTTTTATCAAGGTATTTGATCCATCAGGTTAATTTTTTGGATATTGAAAAGTTTCTCAGCTTGCTAAATGCTCAGAATCGATCGCAAAGTTCGCCATTTACAGGCAATGTGATTGCTGTTGTCGAACATCCTTGGATTGTTTTGCATATTTCTAAAAAATAAAGAAGTGTAAGGTTGGCGCTCTGCGCCAACCTTACACTTCTTTATTTGCCGCCGAGGGCGATTAAGGCTAAAAAACTACCGCTATTCCAAAGGCAATGTAACAACATCGAAGCCAATAAATTTTGAGAGCGCCAATAAACAAAACCCAGAATCATACCGAGAGTTGTCAGGGGAATGATGTCAGCAACATTGAGATGCGCGATCGCAAAAACAAATCCACTGATGGCGATCGCGCCCCATGCTGGTAAAAATTTGGTTAGCGAAGGTAATAAAAATCCGCGAAATAAATATTCCTCGAAAAATGGCGCAGCGATCGCAAGGGTTGTCCAAAGCAAGAATTTTGGTAAATTGTTTTGACTATCGACCAAGATTGGCAACAAAGGATTACCGCCACCTTGACCCTGCAAGAACCTTTGGCTAATTATCGAAACGATCAAAACTAGGGGAACTGCCGCAAAATAGCCGCCGAATCCCCATAGTAACCACTGGGGCGGAATCAATTTAAAGCGAAACCAGCCATCGGATAAGGGTTGATAGGGGGCAAGACTGATTTGCAAAATCGGCAGCATCGGAACTACTGAGACAACGTAGGGAATGAGGACAAGTAGGGACTGGACAGTAAAATCTTCGCTAGCTCTCGATTGGAGACCTAATAGCTCAAATATGAGAGGCAAGACAAACTGGGTGATCAAGCAAAAAGCGGTAAACCACAAGACCATTACTTCCCAAGTTATTGCCAAATTCCAAGGAACTTGCCATTTAATTTGATCGGTATCGGTTTCTTTTTTCGAGAATGGAGAGGCCCTGCGAAAAAATAGCCACTGTACTAATAAGCCCAGCCAAACTAAGATGCCGATGCTGCCTCCTAGTAAGGGGATCGAGTTGACGACAACTAGTCGATTAATTGCCGAATTTGCTTCTATTTGCGCTTGTACCGTTAGTTCGGGAAATTTTTCGCTTCTTTGTTGGGATTGGTATAGTTTTCTGAGGGCAAATTGGCGATACCAACCGTCAAGGGTACGCCGAACTTGCGTTTCTGCATTGGGAAATAGCATGGTTGGCTCTGACCATAGCCCTGTGAGGATCTGGGCTGTTAGTCCATTAGTGGTCATGGTGCTTGTTTCAGAAGCGGTTAATTCTTGCCAAGTGGCGATCGCCCCCTGAATATCACCAGTTCGCACTTGGAGTAAGCCAGTCCTTGTGGTGATTTCCCCGATACTGGCTTGCTTTTTTTGCCTTAACTTCGATAAAGTTTGTAGGTCATTCTGAGAATCACTGGCTCCTGAATCTATCAATAGGCGATCAATGTAAGCCAACGCAGACTTATTTGTCTTCAGAACTTCTTGATAACTATTAAGGGCTTGTAGATATATTTCTTGCCCTTTACTATCGCCGACTAGGGCTTGTAATAGATCCTCGACAGACTTGTCTGGATTGGTTTCTGGATTTTGTGTCGCTTGTAAAATTAGATCGGTTTGCAATAAATCTAATTTTGTCTGCTCCTGTGGTTTATTCCAGCTTGTCTGTAATGAAAGAATAATAAATAAGATAGAAAATAGGCTAAGAATGCTCAGTAGTATTGATTTAGCGTTTAAAGACTTTCCATTCAGAGGCTGAGAATCCATGCTTTTGAAGCGACATTTTATGATGATTTGCAGATGATCCTATCACTGTGAACTTGTAAAAATTAAATTAATCCAATCCATAGATTATTTCCTTTACTTTGCTAACGAGTGGCCATACTTTATAGTCTTACAGCGCTTTGCGCTGGTATAAAACCCAGAGAAATTTTTGAAAGTGCCGCGAAGCGGCACTTTCAAAAATTTCTCTGTATCCTTTAAAGCTTCAATAAGCTGTAGTCAGTCTTGTTAGCAAATAAAACCAGAAGACGAGTTGCGGCGCGAAGCGCCGTAACTCGTCTTCTGGTTTTTCAAGTGGCGATAGCTAGACATCGTCACTTGCTTGATCACTTTTACAACTTTTGATTTCGTAATGCCAATGAGCTAGCCACGACGCTTATAGAACTTAGCGCCATTGCTAACCCTGCGATCGTGGGATTTAGGGAAATTCCAAAGTTAGGGTAGAGAACTCCTGCGGCGATCGGTAAGGCGAGAGTGTTATAAGCGAATGCCCAAAACAAATTTTGACGAATTTTATTAAAGGTGGCGCGACTTAGTTGAATTGCCGGTACAACATCGCTGATGTCATGACGCATGAGCACAATATCGGCGGTTTCCATTGCCACATCCGTGCCAGAACTAAGAGCAATACCTACGTGAGCACTAGCCAAGGCAGGTGCATCATTCACGCCATCACCAATCATCGCTACGATCTGACCTTCGCTGATTAGTTTGACGATCGCGGCGGCTTTGCCATCGGGCTTAATTTCGGCGATCGCTCTTTCTGGGGGAATGCCTAGCTGATTAGCGATCGCCACAGCCGTTTCTTGGCGATCGCCCGTGAGCATCCAGACCTGTAGTCCCATATTAATGATCTGGCGAATAACTTCTGGGGCTTCGGGCTTGAGGCGATCCCGCAGTGCGATGATCCCCGCTAGATGTAGGCTTTTGCCATCGGAAGTTGCCACAAAAATAGGAGTTTTGCCAAATTCGGCTAACTGTTGCGATCGCTCAAGCATCTCCCCAGAGATATCCACATTGCGATCCTGTAGCCAAGCGCTATTACCGACTAAAACTACTTCGCCCGTGGACATGACTGCCTCCACTCCACAGCCCACTACTACTTGCGATGATCTAGTGGATAAGAGTTCGATATTTAATTCTGCAGCCTTGGCGATCGCAGCAGCCCCCAGAATATGATTTGCTCCCACTTCGGCACTGGCGGCTAACTGTAAAATTCGCAGGGCAGAACTAGGAACTTCTCGCACTAAGCTTTTAAATGTGGTTTGCTCAATTAGTGTGCGTCCAAAAACGATTAAGTCATTGGTGATTACATCGGTAACTTCGGCTTTGCCTGTGGTTAAGGTTCCTGTCTTATCAAAAATTACAGCCGATAATTGATCAATTTTCTCTAGGCTCGCCCCACCTTTAATTAAAATTCCTTTTTCCGCACCAATACCTGTGCCGACCATGATCGCAGTGGGAGTTGCCAAACCCAGCGCACAGGGACAAGCCACCACTAGAACTGCGATCGCTAGCCGCAAGCTAAATACGATTTCGGCATGGAATAATCCATACCAAATTAAAAATGTGGAGGCAGCGATCGCCATGACCGAGTAAGCAAAATATCCCGCCACGCGATCGGCGAGATTTTGAATAGGGGCTTTACTAGTCTGTGCAGACTCCACAAGAGCGACGATTCGCGCCAAAGTTGTTTCAGAACCAGTTTGTACAACTTTGACTTCGAGCGCTCCTGTCAAATTTAGGGTCGCGCCTGTAACGGTCGTGCCGACTCGCTTCACAACAGGGCTTGATTCGCCCGTGAGCATTGACTCGTCAACACTAGAGCTACCGCTAATAACTTCACCATCAACAGGAATTTTTTCGCCAGACCAAACCACAATGCGATCGCCAACTTGCAAGTCTTCCACAGCGATCGGCACTTGTAAATCTCCGTCAGAGCTATTTACTAACAGGCGGGCGCTGTCTGGCTGCAAATTCATTAAGGTGCGAATGGCTTTGGAAGCTTTGCCCTTAGCGCGTTCTAGTAAAGCCTGACCCAGCAGGACAAATCCCAATAACATTACAGGCTCTTCAAAAAAGCACTGCCAATTTAACTGCGGTACAAATAAAGCAACTGTGCTGGCTAAATAAGCAGAAATCGTTCCTAACCCCACTAAAGAGTTCATGTTAGGGGCGCGATACCAGAGAGATTTCAAGCCATCCCACCAAATTGGGCGACCAATCCAGCCAAGCGCGATGGTGGAGACTAGCCAATGGGCATACATATTGCCAACTAGAGGCAAATCGGCAACTCCAATCAAGCCTAAGTGTCCAATGATCGCCAGAATCACTAAAAAAGCGGGAATAGTAATTTCTCGCGTAATTCCGAACCAAGAATCTTGAATAATATTTTCTGAATTAGCTCGTTGAGTACCTTGTTTGCTTTTATCAATTAATTCAGCCGCAAAACCTGCCTTAGCGATCGCCTCAAGAAGTTGTGGTGTCAGCCTCTCTGCTGCATAGTCACCTTCATAGACTACCGTTGCTCTTTCGGTTAATAAATTGACACTTGCCGCTTTTACTCCTTCGCAAGCAAGCAAACGCTTTTCCACTGTTGCTACGCAGCCTGCACATTTCATGCCTGAGATCCCTAAAGATAGGCTACTAGGCTGAGGGTTAGGTTTGGTTATCGATTGAGAAACTACCACAAGCTTGTATCCGAAACTTACGAAAAAATTAATAATTCATCATTGGTCTTGTATACAGCGCTTTGCGCTGTCATAAAACCCAGAGATCTCTTTAAAATGGGCGCTTCGCACCCATTTTAAAGAGATCTCTGTACCCCATAAAGTCTCAATAGACTGTAAGGCTCTATGGTTACTCCCTTCTTTACCAGTCGAATGATTGGTGATGCGTGGCGAAGCCACACATCACCAATCATTCAGGAGTAGTACTAAAAGCTGATAGCCACAAAGCAAGACATAGAGTTAGCATATACGGAAATCTAGTTTGATTTATTTTGTAATTGTTCGTAACTTCAATTGATTAATGTTTTAGATGCTTATCATCAAAATCTGCGAGTAGAATGCTAGTAGAAAAACTTAATCATGTGAATTGCTTAGGTTTACATCGGTTACTTAAGTTACTTAATGATTTACTAGTTTTTTAGATTTGACCTATTGGTTCAAAATTTTCTGACAATGAGTTAACTAATGTCCATTCCCGACAGCGAGTTTTCTATTTATTTTTGGGGCGTGCGAGGGAGCATAGCGACACCTGGGGCAGATACTGTTCGTTATGGTGGTAATACTCCATGTGTGGAAATGCGTTGTCAAGGAGAACGGATTATCTTTGATGGTGGCACAGGCATTAGAGTGTTAGGGCAATATTTGCTTAAAGAAATGCCTGTCAAGGCAAGTATTTTTTTCACCCATAGTCATTGGGATCATGTGCAGGGATTTCCTTTTTTCACTCCTGCATTTATCAAAGGAAATCTGTTTAAAATTTATGGCAAAATTGCCCCGACAGGGCAAACGATGCAAGATCGGCTAGAAGAGCAGATGCATCACCCTAACTTTCCTGTGCCACTAGGGGTAATGGCTTCATGCTTAGAGTTCTTTGATATTAAAGTGCCAAGTGTGATTGAGCTTAGTAATGGTGTTACGGTTGAGACAGGAATGCTCAATCACCCAGGAGAAGCTACGGGATATCGAGTTACCTGTGGCGATCGCGTAGCTGTATATGCTACTGATACCGAACACTTTAGCGATCGCCAAGATGAAAACTTAATCCATCTGGCTCGCAATGCGGATGTCTTAATCATGGATGCCACTTATTCTGATGAGGAATATTGGTCAGATAAATCGCCAAAGGTGGGGTGGGGGCATTCGACTTGGCAAGAAGCAATTAAGGTGGCTGAAGCGGCTAATGTCAAAACTCTAGTAATTTTTCACCATGATCCTCTGCATAGCGATGAACAACTAGATGAATTTGGTCGTTTAGCCAAGGAAAGATTTGCAGGAGCAGTGATGGCAAGGGAGGGAATGTGTATCTCAATTCCGATTCGTGCTGACGCTAAACCTCTGGTCAAGGTTTGAGCAATAAAGGGGTGGCAGTGAAAAGCACTGCCACCCCTTTACTGCCTATTGAGGCTTTAAAGGTTACAAAGAAATTTTTGAAAGTGGCGCGAAGCGCCACTTTCAAAAATTTCTTTGGGTTTTACAAAAGCGCCAAGCGCTGTATTGCTAAAAAAAAGCTTTACTGTACTAATCTTAGATTTATTAACAATTTTTGAATAAGCCCCTTTTTATGAAACGCATTACCCTGCTCGGCTCAACTGGTTCAATCGGTACACAGACTCTAGATATTGTTGCCGAATATCCTGAACAATTGCAAGTTGTGGGGATGACTGCGGGGGGGAATATTGATTTGTTTGCTCAGCAAATTCGTCAGTTTCGTCCTGAAATTGTGGCGATCGCTAACCAAAAAAAATTAGCAGATCTCCAAGAAGCGATCGCTGATCTTGAGACTAAGCCAATCGTGCTTGTAGGATCTGAAGGTATTGAGACTGTGGCATCCTATGGCGACTCCGAAGTCGTGGTGACAGGGATTGTTGGATGTGCGGGGCTATTGCCAACGATTGCCGCCATTAAAGCTGGTAAAAATATTGCCCTTGCCAATAAAGAAACTTTGATCGCGGGGGGAGAGGTGATCGTGCCGTTGGTTAAAAAACATGGCGTGAAGCTATTACCAGCCGATTCTGAACATTCCGCAATTTTTCAATGTTTGCAAGGAGTTCCCGATGGAGGGCTGCGGCGAATTATCCTGACTGCTTCAGGTGGTGCGTTTCGCGATCGCCCTACCGAGGAGCTTGCTTCTGTTACCGTTGCTGATGCCCTAAAACATCCTAACTGGGCAATGGGTAAAAAGATTACCATCGACTCGGCGACGCTAATGAATAAAGGTTTAGAAGTAATTGAAGCGCATTACTTATTTGGGGTTGACTATGACCAAATTGAGATCGTGATCCATCCTCAAAGTATTGTCCATTCCTTAATTGAGCTAGAGGATACTTCGGTGCTAGCTCAGCTTGGTCTGCCTGATATGCGGTTGCCCCTGCTCTATTCTCTATCCTATCCAGAGCGAATTCCTACCCAATGGGAACGTCTTGATCTCGTAAAGTGTGGCACTTTAACATTTCGCGCCCCCGATCATCAAAAATATCCCTGCATGGATCTTGCCTATGCGGCAGGGCGTGCAGGTGGAACTATGCCTGCGGTGTTGAACGCGGCAAATGAACAGGTGGTGGAATTATTCTTACAAGAAAGAATTCGCTATGTGCAGATTGGTGACTTAATTAAATATGTATGCGATCGCCACAACCATGTTGCTAAACCAGAACTCGAAGATATTCTGGAAGCTGATCAATGGGCGCGGAAAGCTGTGGTTGAGCAAGTAATGCTCAAGGTTTAACCAAAAACCAAACCCAAAAAGCTGTGGCGCACGCGCAGCGTGCGCCACAGCTTTTTGGGTTTTAAGGTTTCTTTCGCTTACTTACTTAATGTAGAAAGAAATATTTTGGTGTTGTGAGCGATCGCCAAAAATCGTGGTTAAAATAGCATCACCAAATCAGCCATCTTCCAACTGTGAAACTCCTTCAGATTTTTCAGGTACTACCATTTTTTGATCGCACTGTCGATAAGTGGGCAACAGAAGCACGTCTCTTGAGATGGCTGACTTTTTTATGGCTATTTGCAGGTTTAGCAATTTTATTCTCTGCATCCTATCCCGTCGCGGATTTAGCATTTAAGGACGGCACACTCTACTTCAAGTACCAACTAGCTTGGGCTGTGATTGGATTACTGATTTTTAATGTGGTTGTCCATTTGCCTTTACGGGCTTTGCTCAAAACTAGTCCAATATTTTTATTTATCATCCTAGCCCTGCTATACGCAACCCATATTCCTGGATTGGGTACAACTCGCAATGAGGCGACTCGATGGTTATCTCTCGGCTCTAGCTCTTTTTTGTTACAGCCATCGGAGCTGATCAAACCATTTTTGATTTTGCAGGCTGCTCAACTTTTTGGTAATTGGCAGCGCACCCCTTGGAAAGTAAGGATTGGTTGGCTGCTAGTATTTATGTTGGTTTTGGGTGGCATTTTGATGCAGCCTAGCTTGAGTGTGACCGCCCTTTGTGGCATTACCCTCTGGTTGATTGCCTTGGGGGCAGGGCTGCCGACTATTCAATTATTAGGCACTGCGGCTCTAGGCTCTTTTGTGGCGATCGCCAGTGTTAGCTTTAGAGAATATCAACGCCGCCGCATCATGTCATTCCTTGATCCTTGGCAAGATCAAGCAGGTGATGGATATCAGTTAGTCCAGAGCTTGATGGCGATCGGTTCAGGAGGACTATGGGGAACTGGCTTTGGTTTATCGCAACAGAAACTATTTTTGCCAATTCAGTACACAGACTTTATTTTTGCAGTTTTTGCTGAAGAATTTGGCTTGTTTGGTGGTATCTGCTTGCTGTTATTGGTGTTGATCTACGGCACGATTGGACTAGCTGTGACCTATAAATGTAAAGATCCTGTAATTCGCTTAGTTGCTCTTGGTTCAACATCCCTGATTGTGGTACAAGCCCTCTTGAATGTGGGTGTAGCGACAGGCGTTTTACCGACTACTGGCTTACCTTTTCCTTTCCTAAGTTATGGGGGTAGCTCGACCATATCTTGTTTGTTTATTGCGGGGCTGTTAATCCGTGCTGCGAGGGAGATGGCAACTGCGGATGTGGTGATTCCTTTTGCGCGTAGCGATCGCCAAGGGACTAAAAATAAGCGCTCCGAAAAAAGCGAAACTTCAAGACGGCGATCGCATACAGTAGGCTAGAGATTAATCTGCTATTAGTCTCTATAACTTTGGGAAATGCAACTTTAACTGATGTCTGAAATTGATCTGAACTCGCCTTCTGGTTACCTAGTCCTGTTGCGTAATCGTCAGTTTTTAGCACTGTGGTTTGCTCAAATATTGGCTCAGCTCGTAGATAAAGTGGTTTTGATTTTATTGATTGCTCTGGCTGTCGCTGATGGGGGGGGAGATCTCAATACTCGCGAGTCGTCGATTATGATCGCGATGACTATGCCAGCTATATTTTTAGGCTCGATCGCAGGCATTGTTGTGGACTGGAATCCCAAGCGAGAGGTTTTAATTTTATGTAATTTTTTACGCGCAGCTTGTTTATTTGCAATTCCCTTAGCCCCACGCTCCTTGCCAGTACTGTTGCTGATTACTTTTATTATTTCTACTTTTACCAATGTTTTTGCTCCCGCAGAACAATCAGCGATCGCCCTTGTCGTTCCTAAAAGTGAGCTTTTACCTGCCAATGCATTATTCACAATTACAGAAGTGGGATCTTTAATTGTGGGGTTTGCGATCGGTGCGCCACTGCTTGCCTTGACGCTAGGGCTATTTCCTCAGGCTACAACCTTTAGTCGTGAAGTTCTACTGGGGAGCTTGTACTTGATTTCTGGATTGCTTCTATTTGCCCTACCAAAAGATGAAATTATTCATCCTAAAAAAGTCGGCTCAGGAATTTGGTCTGATCTCCGCGATGCTTTTCAATATGTGCGACACAATCATTTAATTGGCGGTGCAATGATACAGCTAACATTGCTGTACGCAGTTTTAGGGGCAATGCAAAAACTATCGATCAACCTTGCCGAAGTTGTTACAGGTAATCGTGAAGAGTTTGGGTCTTTTGTGGCTTCAGTTGGTGTTGGTCTGGCGATCGGCGCATTGTTACTCGGCAAATTTGGCAAAAGGTTTTCCCGTCGTCCCTTGCCACTTTTAGGATTTATGGGAATGTCGTTCGGCTTGCTGATGTATGCCTTTGTGACAAATCTTTGGCTGGCTTGGATGATTGGCGCTTTTATTGGTGTAAATGGTGCTTTTATCGTAGTACCTATGCGAACTGCGATCCAAGAACATACTCCTGAAAATATGCGCGGTAAAGTGTTTGGCTTGCTAAATAATGGTGAAAATATTGCCGCCAGCTTACCATTGGCTTTAGTCGCTGTGTCTTTAGATTTCCTGACAGGTGTATTTGCGACGCAGGGGGGCGGCAATCAGAAAATCGGTTTTCAAATTGTATTAGTCGTGCTTAGCCTGATTGTCTTTGCTCTTGGCTCTTGGGCATGGAAGAGAACTAAGAAAGCTTTAGAAAACGTGCTTTAAAAATTAAAAAACCCTACAATTTTGGCGAATCCAAAACTGTAGGGTTTTTTAGGCTTAATACTAAGCGATCGCTTCTTGCACGATTGTTGCTAACTCACCGCGAGTATTCAATTCCATCACAATGTCACAACCGCCAACAAATTCTCCGTCAATGTAAACTTGTGGAAAAGTTGGCCAGCTAGAAAATTCCTTGAGTCCTTGACGCAATTCAGCATCTTCAAGAATATTCGCAGTTTCGTAGGAATGACCTAGAGAGTTAAAAACCTGCACAATTGCTGCGGAAAATCCGCACTGAGGCTGCTGGGGAGTGCCTTTGATGTAGAGCATGATTTTATTGCTGCTAATCTGACTTTCGATTTTAGTTTGCAGAATAGGACTGAGCATATTAATTGGCAGGCTGGTTATTACTAAACTTTCTATTGCTACTATAGCAATCTTGATTACACATCATGCTTGGCTTTCCAGATTGGATAGTCAGATCTTGGTGAACGCAAGCACTCCTCCACGACTTCAGCAACATTGCGCCAATTCATATCTTCTCGTCCAAGTAATTCACGTAGCTGTATTAAAGTGTCTTCTAACTCCAAGTTGAATTTTGCAAAAGGCAATGGCGATAAAGAGCGTTCAGGAGCTTGAATAACTTTGGTTAAAGCCTCTTTGACTATGCTAATAATCTGCTGCGTCATTTCAGACTTAACTCTTTGTCTAAGATTTTGTAATCCCTTGCGGCTGGTTGCATACATTGGAGGTAGACGATTTAAAACGTAGGCAGTCACATCGTCGATGCTAATTTTTCGCTGCATTAATTCATCAAGGCGCAGTACACGGCGCTCAATAATTGCCGCCACAAGGCTTTCTAAAATATTGCTGTACCGATAGACTGTGCCAGACATATAAGATTCAAAATCCTTTATCTCTGCTGTTATTTCTTGTTCGGTACGATTATTCTTGGTTGCGTTTGCTAATACAGAAGAACTGGTACGCCGGCGCACAGCATAACTACGAGCTAATAAGGAATTACGCCGATCTAAACTTACATAAGTGCCGTTAGAGAGGCTTTGGTAATAGCCTGAATTTAATGCATCTCGAACAATTTCTGGAACATCTTTCCACTTGAGATATTCTTTGCTAAACAGTTTCCGCAACTTAGCGAGCGATCGAGCTTGACTAATTAATTCATGGGCAGGAATTGGATCAGTTTGCCTGAGTGAATCGCTCTGAGTACTCAAAAAGCCATTACGCACGGTCTTGGTTATCGCCGCGCCCATTTCTTGAGCTGCCTTTTTGCGCTGCTGTACCCAGCCTCGTTGGGTTGTTGCATACATTGTGGGCAATCGATTAAGCGTATAAGCTATGACTTCACTAAGATCAACCCGCTTTTTGACATCCGCTCCCAGTTTTTTGTACTGAGACTCCGCCTCTTCGATTACTAATTCTTCAAGCGCATTTCTACAACTGCTCATATAAAACCCTTCTGTTTTGAGAAGTAGATGTGCCGAGCCACAGCTTCATTTAACTCTAATAAAGTCTTAAACTATAGCATAAAAGTAAATTGCTGTAATTGCGTAAAAGTTTGTGACAGCAATCCTGATTGTGAAAATAATTTTGGGATTTTCAGCGCATTAGGTGCTGAAAATCCCAAAATTGATAATTTAAAGAGCCAGCCATTGGGCTGGCTCTTTAAATTATCAAAAATCATTGGTAGTCGTTTCAGGAACGGTCGTTCTCGACATACCTGCGATCGCCCGCAGGTTTTGGCAACGAATCAACTCTGTAAATTCAGGACTATTACGACCTGACAACCTAGCTGCATTGGGGATTGCCTCAAGCAACACCTTTGCCGCTTCAGCTTCACGATATCCCCGTTTTTGAGCTACAGCGATCGCCTCTTTATCCGCCGCTAATCTGACCTGTGAGCTTTTATTAGCGCGCAAAACTTGATTAACACCCACAGTCCCAAGCAAAAACGCGATCGCAATCCCTGTAACATCTCCCTGAAGTCCTTCCACAACTCCGCCGAGCATCGCCATGGCGGCTACACCTTTATAGACTCCAAACTGCAACCACTTAGTTTGCTCTCGCCAACTAATTTCATGTAGTAGGAGCAGATCTCGCTCAGCTTCGGGTAACTGTCGCCACAACCGAAAATTTATACTCACTTGCGTACCTTTTTTCCAAGGCAAAATCTCGGAACTAGAAATTAACTCGATCTGTTCAGGTTTCGACTTAATCGCGGTATGCATTCGCCAAGAGGCATTTAAGAGATCGCGCAAACGAACAATTTCTTCGTTAATATTCATAAGTAAGATTTATCCTAATAGCCAATATCGCAACCATGAGCAATAACTTAACCATCAACGATGCTGAGCGGATCTTATGGGAGCTTAGTGATTTAGACAATGAAACTGCAACTTTAGACCACCGAAGTCAAATCTGCGAAGCTCTGGATTATCTAACTAGTCAGGCTGATTATCTCATTTTTGGGGTCTGTGCTGATACCGTTGCTGAGGCTCTGTTAGTTTTAAAAAAATACACAAGTTACTTTCATTACGAGCTTCCTAGCGGTGATTTGCCATTGATTAATGATGGCGTGTATCTCAAATATAATCCCCGTCGTCCTCGCTATCACTGCGACAGCTATAAAGGTAATTATCGCGGGGTTTTGTTGTCCTTCCATACAGATTTTACCGATGGTTATAGCGGTACTCATGGTCATTTCCCACTAGATCTCTTTTAACCACGATACTCCCTTTCCAGTAAATAATTAGCGGTGGGGGGGGGGGGCCCGCCCCCCCCCCACGGGGGTGGGTTTGGGGGGGGGGGGGGCCGCCCCCACAAAAAAAAAAAAAAAAAGTTAGTAAAAAAAACAAAACAACCAAAACGGGGAAGAGTTTTTTTAATTAAATTTTGGAAAATGATTACACCCAAATATTTTTAAAAAAAAAAAAAAAAAAAAAAAA
>JBBQRB010000053.1:0-16620 GCA_038215315.1 Pseudanabaenales cyanobacterium | reverse complement strand
GTTGCGGCGCTTCGCGCCGCAACTCCTTTCTTGGTTTTGTGTGCTAACAAGACTGAATAGCCTGTTCAAGAAAACATTTGCAAGATTTGCAAATGTTTTCTTTACCTTGTGCGTCTGGTTGATGCAGAGCCTTGAAAAATTTGAATTGCATTCAAGGGATCACTGCTAAAAGTTCCAGAGCGATTTACTTTCTGTGGAGAGGCATTATTGTTTCCAGGGACAACAGGCTGTACTTCTTCAACTTCAAGATTGATATTTTGAATCTTTAGTTCAGAATTAGAAACATTGCTATCAGGCAAAAATTGATCGGTATTGGTTGGTGATATTGGTTTACCTTGATCGGGACGTAATTGGTCGGCATCACCACGTTGTGGTTGTTGCGCGAATACGGGATTAACGGAGTTTAAGGCGATCGCCACCATGCTAGTAATTGAGATCGCTAAGCTTTGAGAAATATACTGATAATTCCTACTCATAAGTTTCTCCTGATAGCAGTTCAAATTGTATAACCCTAAAAGCTGTGGCGATCGCCACAGCTTTTATTTCTGGTTTTTAGCTATACCTAGCTAAATTACAGATAATTTTTTGAAAGTGCCGCTTCGCGGCACTTTCAAAAAATTATCTGAGTTCTATGGCAGCCTAAGGCGCTGTAGTAGAAATATAACTCATTATCTTTCTACTACTATTTAGTTTAAGAATGAATCCCAAATCCAGTTGCGCCGCTTTGCGGCGCAACTGGATTTGGGAATTATGACTCTTGTTTACTTTGCAAGGCTTTTTTAAAGCCTATTACTAGCAAAATGTTGGTCATTGTCAGAAATGATTCAGCACTACCATGCAGCCAATCAACGTTAGCCAAAGCTTCGCCATAATGTACCTGAGCATAAAGCCCAGCAGGAATTGTAATCGCGACAAAAACTAATGTCCCATAAAATCCCCATAGCCCCAGTTTAGGAAATTGTCCTGATTTAGTGGCAAACCACAGAAAAGCAAGGTATGGAAATAGGGACAGTCCAAATAGAGCTTCTTTCGGCATAGTTTAGGTTATAGCTATTTTTTAAAGTTTCCTTATTTTACTGGACGTTCTTTGAGCGATATCTTCCAGATCAAATAAGCGGCGATCGCAAGAGTAGTGTTGCCGATCACTGTCAAGGCAGCTTGGACAGTCACGAGCCACTCTAACGAATCAGCATTTTCAAAAAAGTGCCAAGTTACCGCACACATAGCACTAACAAGGGCAGGAAACATCGCCCAAGCTAGACCGCGCCAGCCACGATTTGGATTTTGCTTGTCATATTGCCAAATCAGCCAAATCGCTAAGCCCCACTCAATAACGCTAGAAATATGGATGATCCAAGTGGGTAAAGATAGAGACTGCATAGTTTTCTGGACACTTTAAAGGCACTTTGCACGGCGAGAATATGATTTCAATGTTTAGTTTTACGAATAGCCAAAAATTCGCGGATTTGGCGATCATTAGGCTGTGCCGCGATCGCCCCCATATCCAAAGTTGTCAAAGCTCCTGCGGCACAGGCATAGCCAATTACATCATGGGCAAACTTAGGATCAAGTAAATCCATAAGCGAACGATGATAAATTCTATGGATAAAAGCTGCCAAGAAGGAATCACCCGCACCAGTTGTATCAACGGAATGAACTGGATACACTGGATGCTTACTCTGACGCTCTCCGAGATAGTAGCGACAGTCTTTGTCACCATTGGTAATTAGAATTCCTTCTAAATGACTATAGGCTTGAGCGATCGCCGCAGGGCTAACTAACTTAAATAATAGATTCGACTCATCTTCCGTTAACTTCAAAAAATCAGTGTGTTTCAGCAAAATTGGCAGCAGTTTTACTATTTGTTCTGGGCTTTTCCAAAACATGGCCCGCCAATTTATATCAATAACAACTTTCACAAAATACTGCTCGGCGAGTTTCAAAGCTCTGGCGATCGCCCTTGATGTTTGGGGGTTTGCCAATCCTAATGTTCCCATCACCAAAAACTTGGCATCAGCAAACAAGTGTTCAGGCAAATGCTCAGGAGACATCAAGGTGTCAGCAAAAACAGTGTCACTATCGCCATTAAATCGATCAAAGCTGCGATCGCCATGAACATCTCGTGTGACATAGACTTGACGAGTCGTGGATTTTGGCTGTAACTGTACGCCAGATGTTTCTACACCTGCGACTCCTAACTGTCTTAAAAGATCAGTTCCAACGTCGTCCTGACCAACGCAGCTAATCAAACTGACGGGGGTTCCTAGCTTAGCTAAACCACAGGCGACATTAGCAGGTGCTCCGCCAAAATATGGCTTCCAAGAATTGACCTGCTCATAGGGAACACCAATATCTTCAGCTATCTGATCGACTAATACTTCGCCCAGACAAATTACACGCGGCATAGGAGGACTTTACGGTGATAATTTGGACTTTCGCGATTCAATAATAGCAATAGCTGAATCCACTTTGTCAGGCAATACCACAACGAGACTACTTTGAGGAGCGCTATCCAAGGCGGCTATGATCGCTTCGGATTCGTCAAGAATTGTAATGCAAAGAATATTGCTATCAATTGCTTGCACACCCTGACGCAAAAGATCAGCCACAGCACGAGGTTCTCGTCCCCGCAAATCCTTATCTTCCTTAATAAAGATTCGCCCGAACATCTTGGCAGCTAACTGCCCTAGCTCAATGATGTCTTCATCACGGCGATCACCTGGCGCTCCGATTACACCGACCGCTTCTCCTTCCCATTTTTGAATAAAATCAGCGATCGCCTTAAATCCCGCAGGATTATGGGCATAGTCTACCAGTACGTGATATTTGCCCAAATCAAATAGGTTCATCCGTCCAGGAGTCTGCTCACTAGAAGCAATGAAGGTAGCTAAGCCCTGACGAATCTGCTCAATCTGCACATCCTGAGTAAAGGCAGCTAAACTGGCAGCCAGAGCATTTTGAATGTTAAAAGCAGCCCTACCGCCAAGAGTTAGCGGCACATTGACCGCCTCCTCAATCCTCAATTTCCAGTCCCCTTTAAGAATTGTCAAATATCCTTCCTCATATACAGCCGCCAGCCCACCTTGGGAGACATGGGATTTAATTAGAGGTAGATCGGGATTCATGCTGAAGTAAGCAATCTTAGACTGCACCTCTTTTGCCATCGCCACTACGAGGATATCTTCAGCATTCAAAATCGCAAATCCGTTTGGCAAGGCAGTTTTAATAACAGTACTCTTTAGTCTTGCCAAGTCTTCAATCGTATCAATGTCGCCGATACCGAGGTGATCAGCCTGCACATTCATCATCACACCAACGTCGCAACCGTCAAAACCTAACCCTGATCGCAAGATTCCACCCCTAGCTGTCTCTAGTACTGCGACTTCAACCGTAGGATCACGAAGGATAACTTGAGCGCTATAGGGGCCAGTGGTGTCACCTTTCTCAACGAGGCACTCACCGATATAGATACCGTCCGTGGTGGTGTAGCCAACCCGCTTGCCAGTTTGCTTAAAGATGTGAGCAGTTAGTCGAGTCGTGGTAGTTTTACCATTTGTACCTGTGATCGCCACGATCGGTACTCGCGTTGGTGCGCCTGCGGGAAATAGCATCTCAATTACAGGAGCGGCAACATTGCGTGGTTTACCAATGCTTGGAGCCGTATGCATTCTAAATCCTGGGGCAGCATTTACCTCAACGATCGCACCATCCGTCTGCCTAACAGGCTTAGAGATATCTTCCGTAACCACATCAATACCAGCAATATCTAACCCAATAATTCGGGCTACCCTTTCCGCTAACCAAATGTTTTCAGGATGGATTTCGTCGGTACGATCCACCGATACGCCGCCAGTACTAAGATTTGCTGTTGCCTTGAGATAGCAGCCCTGCCCCTTTGGTGGGACTGACTCTAGGGTGAATCCCTGTTTAGCTAGGATATCCATGCTAGTGCGATCAATCTCTATACGAGTCAAAACATTGTCGTGACCATCGCCGCGTCGTGGGTCTTGATTGGTAATTTCAATTAATTGCGAAATGCTGGAAACTCCATCACCTGTTACGTTGGCGGGAACTCGTTCGGCTACGGCAACAAACTTGCCGTTAATCACCAATACACGGTGATCCCGTCCCGCATGAAATCGCTCAATAATTACTTCTTCCGACACTTCTTGAGCCATATCAAAGGCATCAAGCGCTTCTTTGAAGGTTACGATCTCAATAGTAATTCCTCTTCCATGATTACCATTGAGAGGCTTAATCACAATTGGGAAACCACCAACTTCGGCGATCGCGTCTTCAAGATACTTTGGCGATCGGATGGTCGTACCTCTAGGCACGGGGATGCCCGAAGCCCTCAAAATACTCTTAGTTCCTTCCTTGTCACAGGCTAGCTCAACTGCCAAAATACCTGTCTTATTGGATAGGGTAGCTTGAACACGACTTTGGTAAACTCCATATCCCAACTGGATCATAGCTCGGCTACCCAGCTCTAACCAAGGAATATTTCTAGCTTTAGCTTCAGCCACAATCGATTCAGTACTGGGTCCTAGCTGACCATCAAGGCGAATATCCCTTAAATCTTTGAGGTCTTCCTGTAGTTCATGGGTGGCATAGGTTCCTGTTTCGAGAATACTGGTACAGATCCTTACGGCTGCACGCGCTGCATAGCGTCCTGCGCCTTCAGTTTGATATTCAAAAACAACTTGATAGATATTTTGCTCAACGGTTGACTTAGTGGTACCAAAATCCACTTTCATACCAACATAGCCTTGCATCGCGATCGCGATTTCCTTAACAACCTCAGCGAGGAAATGTGCATCATCTATATCTGAACGCTGAGCTAGATTACTAACCTCAAGGCTAGGCAATACTCTACATAGGTTTTGATAAAAGTTAATACGCAGTAATTGAAAATCCTCTAAATCTAGTCGTACAACCACAAGCTGATGTCGCTGGATACTCCAAAAATTTGGACCACGTAATGTCTGAATTTTGAGAATTTTCATAGTCAAGCGCTTCTAAAGATGCATCCAATGCTTAAGTGTTTGATATTTAATCGTAGCGATCTTGTGGATCTTGATTTTGTATAAATTGAACCAAAATCAGGTTGGTTGCTTATATTTCAACTAAAACAATTTATATCTAAATTTGCTTGCCTAATTAATAATACCAATTCACAAGATTTTTAAAATACTTCTGGGTGAATTAAAAATAAATCACAATAACTTTTTTATTACTAAAAAAAGGCTTAACAGTCTTCTAGTTTAGTACATACCCCGCCCATGTCGAAAACTTCGGTTTTCGACATGGGCAAAAAACCAAAGCGGGGCTTCGCCCTGCGACTATCCATAAGAACTACGGAACGCATCCTACTCCCTTCCCAGTGAAAGATTAGTGGGAAGGGAGTAGACAGAGTATAGATACAGATGCCTAGAAAGTTTCTTCTGTATGTTGCTGATGCTGTGGCAATCGATCAATTCTGCCAGGAACAGGCTTTTGAGTAGGTTGTAACCCCGACAGCATCTTAGATAGCTGTAAGCCATCAAGCACTGGTTTTGTCTCTCGGATTTTATGCCATACTGAGCGCGCCATTAACAAGGAATGTCCTTGTCGCTGAGCTTGAATTCCCTCTAAATAGTCTTCGCGCTCTGGTTGATAATCAGCCGAAGAAAGTTGCAGGGTAAAATTTTCAGACAAATTATCAGGAGATTGATTGATAATAATCTGGGCGATCTGCGAAGTTAGTTCAGGATAGAGCCAAGTATAAGCAGGATGAACTGTAAGCTGGCAGTGATGTACTAGCTTTTCATCATGTTGGTTTACAGTAGGTCGTTGCAGTAACAAATAAAAGTAGCCGATTGCCGCTTTACGTTGCGGCTCATACACATAGCCAGAAATTTCTTGCAGTTGGTTAATTAACAACGAACCATGATTGATTAGCTTATCAAGAGTCTTTGCCCTAAAATCATCCACATTCAAGTCATAAACTTGACGAATCTGAGGTGGCATCGCCGCAGTATCAAGCTGATAGAGCAAGCTAGCGTCAGCATTGCTCACAGCCATGAGATTAGGCAAATCGGGAGAATGTTGAGCTAGCTCCCGCAGACTCTCCGCAGCTATTTCCCAGTCTGTGAATTGGGCAAGGGGCTGAAAACCATTTTGGCGATAGAGTGCGATCGTATCTTTTTGATTAATGTCAACCTGCAATACCCAAGTTCTCGCCTCTAGGCATGACTCTAGGCAATAACGAATCAGTTGAGTGCCAACATGATGCTGTCCATTTTGAGCTTCAGGCAAGACCACAACTCGATCAATTTGCCAAGTACTGCTGTTGTTATTAAAAGGTGAAACCCTAATAAATCCTTGAATGAGACCGTTGTATTCGGACACATAAGAACGAAAATAGGGGTTAAGCAGAGTTTGGACAGGAGCAGGCAACCAACTGGCGAGTTGGTGTAGGCTGATTTTTTGGCGACTACGACAACCGCTAAGATCGCTGACAGCAATCTGCTCAAGATCGTGGGGCGAAGCAAATCGCTGAATGATCTCCAGATCGCGGTGTTGGAGAGGGCGGATAGTATTACCAAGCACTGGGAAAGATTGCATAATTGCTTGTGCCAGAGAGAGATTTGAACGAGCTAGCGAATATCTAGAAGGTGATTAAGGGGCGACTAGATTAATAATTAAAAATTAGATAACGATTAGATTTTGCGTAGATATGCTTATTTAAAATGTCAAAGTTCTAAGCACTACACTTATCAACCAATCTTAATACATACAGCACTTGCTCAGCGATTCTCCCTATTAAAAATTATTTTTTGACAGTCCGCTTACGGCGGACTGTCAAAAAATAATCTTGGATTAGCAGGCAAAAGTTCGATGCTGTAGGCATGGCATCTGGCGGCGAATTTGATCAATGCGTGAAGGTTGAATTTCTGCGATCGCCACACCAGTGCGATCGCCAGCATCTGCCAAAACAATTCCCCAAGGATCAACAATCATCGCGTGACCATGAGATTGGCGGCGAGGCGTGTGCATTCCCACTTGAGCAGGGGCGATTACATAACTGGTATTTTCGATCGCTCTAGCTTGTAATAAAACTTGCCAGTGATCTTTACCCGTAAAAGCGGTAAACGCAGCAGGAACAAATAAAACATTTGCCCCATTTTGCGAAAGGTAGCGATAAAGTTCAGGAAATCTCACGTCATAGCAAACTGATAAACCGAGGTTGCCGTATTTCTCAGAGATATATACAGGCGGAGATTCTGTCCCAGCAAGGACAGTCGCAGACTCTTGATAGGTATTGCCATCGGGAAGATTGACATCGAACAAGTGCATCTTGCGATAACGCGCAAGTTCCTCGCCTTCACGACCGACTAGTAAAGCCGTGTTGTACATTTTGATCGCAGATGCATTGTCAGGCGTAGGAACTGGCACTGGAAATCCACCGCCGAGCAACAAAATTTGATAGCGTCGGGCAATTGTGATTAAAAACTTCTCACTTTTCTGAGCAATTTCTTGGGAACGCCTTGTCTTTTCGTTTTCATCTCCCAAAAAAGAGAAATTCTCTGGCAGACATACCAATTCTGCACCTCGATTAACCGCCAGTTGTATCAAATCTTCAGCTTGAGCAAGATTCTTGTCTACGTCTGAGACACTGGTCATTTGTACGGCAGCCGCCAAATATGACTTCATTTCAATCCTTAAAACTTTCCCACATGGTCAAATATGCTTATAGCTGTCGCTACTAGTATCAGGACAAATCAAAACCCAAAAGAAGGGAGCGGCGCTCCGCGCCGCCTCTCTCTTTTGGGTTTTATGTCTCAACAAGACTGGCGACAGATATATATTAAGATTACCCTGATGGCGATCGCAATTTTGCAGCAATTTTTAGGCTTACATAGTTGTCGCTACTTGTATCAGGACAAACCAAAACCCAAAAGAGGATGGCAGCGCTCCGCGCTGCCATCCTCTTTTGGGTTTTGTAACATAGCGCCGCCATCTTTTACGCGGAGCGTTGCCATCCTCTTTTGGGTTTTGTAACAACGCAAAGCGCTGTACTAGATTTGGCTTTACATATTTCAAACTTCTACATCGCGGTTATTGTATAAACTCATTGCCTTTTCCAGTCCATGCTGGAGAATGCTAATCACTACGGATTCACTTAGACTCAGGATTTCAGGAAGCGCTTTGGCTTCCATAGCAGAGAACCCGCCCAAAACGTGATTAGTGACATTTTGGTTAGCTTTAGTAGCGATATCACCATGCCCACCACGACCGATGCCGAGGCGAAGTCGCGGGAAGTTTTGCGTACCAAGGTGAGAAATAATCGACTTCATGCCATTATGACCTCCTGCCGATCCAGACGGTCTTAGCCGCAGTTTGCCAAGCGGTAAATCCATATCGTCATAAATCACCAAAATATTTTCGGGTGAACATTTGAACCAATCGGCACAGGCGCGTACCGATTGTCCAGATGCGTTCATATAGGTAGTTGGCTTGAGCAGACGAATCTTGCCACTAGATGCTAATTGGTTGGATAATCGACCTTCGCCAAAGATTCCGCAAAATCGCTTTTCCTTGCCCAAAGAGACATTCCAAGCGGTTGCCAAGCCACTGATCGACATAAAACCAATGTTGTGTCTAGTGCGCTCATATTCAGTTCCAGGATTTCCTAATCCCACAATGAGTAGAATCGACTGAGCCTCAAGCATCCGCAGTCGTCATAGCCTTAACTTCTTCGATCGCCACTTCTACTGTGCTGGCTACTGGAACCTCTTCAGTTGGCAACGTAGTTGCTGCAACTGACGCAGGGACAGCTACTGGCAAGGGTATTTGTTCTAAACGATCCGCTTCGCGCTTAAATTCTGACTCAAAATCCCGTGAAGCATCTTGAAATCCTTTGATAGCTTTGCCCATACTGCGTCCAATTTCTGGCAGTTTTTTGGGGCCAAAAATCAACAGGGCCACAAGCATAATCAGAATCATTTCGGGCAAGCCGATACCAAAAATATTCATTGTTTTACGATGACCTCAAGTTTACGAAAAATTTATGCAGAGACTGAAATTTGTAGCTTTTAGAGATTACAAATTAAGCCTTCCATATACTTTAAAGGCACGCTTTGCGTGCCTTTAAAGTATATGGAAGGACTAAAAATTAGCCACCCCAATTGAGGTTGACTCCATCAAGCAATAGGGAAGAGTTGTAAAGCTGGAGGATAATTACCAGAAATACAAGGAACAAAGCCATAAATACAGCCATGAGTGGAGTGGTTCCCCAACCGCGAGAAACTTTACCGTATTCTGCGTTTAGGGGTCTGAGGATATCGCCAAGCCAAGTACGTTGTGACATAACTTTGTCTTCTTAAAAGAATTGTTACAAAATAGTATAATTGTATTTAACAATAACTCAAATCATTGGTTCAATTTATGGAAAATGCAACTTCGATCGCGGTAACTGTTGCCGTAAGTATAATTTGTCTGACGGCGTATGCCATATACGTAGCGTTTGGACCACCAAATAAGGGATTGGTAGACCAGTTTGAAGAACACGAAGATTAACTAAATAATATTTTTAGTGCAATGGGTTGTCCCGACTTGCGGAGAAGCTCATTGCATTTCATCAGATTTATGAGTTTTATGAGCAACTATTTTCGCCTAACCTATGATGTCTTAGATGTAAGTGTTGCGTATGCGATCGCGGATGACTCTAAGAATGGCGCGATTGTATTAATGAGTGGGATGGTACGTAACCAAACTGGTGGGAGAAGCGTTGATTATCTAGATTATCAAGCTTATGAGCCGATGGCTTTACAGGTTTTTCAAACGATTAGCGATCGCGCTCAGAAAACATTTTCAGGTATTACATCAGTAGTGATCCATCATCGGTTGGGCAAACTCAAAGTCGGTGAGATTAGCGTTTTGATAGCTGTGGGATCTCCTCACCGAGCTGAAGCCTTTGAGGGTTGTCGATATGTGATTGATAATTTAAAGACTGAAGCCCCAATCTGGAAAAAAGAATTTTGGCTAGATGGCGTTAGCAGTTGGGTCAACTGCCCTCAACAGTCTTGATTCTATGTTGTTAGAAAAGTCTTTTTTTGCTCGTCCAGCCTGTGAAGTAGCGCCCGAACTATTGGGTTGTACTCTGGTTAGACGTATTGAAGGTCAGGAGTATCGCGGCTTGATTGTCGAAACCGAAGCCTATGACGCAAATGATCCTGCTTGTCATGGATATAGACGTAAAACAGAGCGAAACAAGGCGATTTTTGGGGAGCCTAGCTCAGTTTATGTCTATCTAATCTACGGGCTTTATCACTGCGTAAATGTAGTCACCGATCGCGCCGACTTTTGCAGCGCCGTATTAATTCGTGCCATTGAGTGCGATCGCTTACCGAGTTGGTACAACCCCAAGGATAAGCCTCATCGAGCAGGTGCGGGGCCAGGAAAACTATGTAATTTATTCAAGATTGATCGTCAACTTGATGGCATTACCTTAGATAAAAGTTTTGACTTGTGGATCGAGGGGCGAGCGACAGGCTTTGATGAGTCAATTTTTCAAACTACCAGAATTGGTATTACTCAGGGAGTTGAGATCCCTTGGCGTTGGTATTTAAGCGATCGCAAATCCGTTTCACGAAAATAAGAAGCCCAATACAGCCTATTAAAAGTTTCTCTGGGTTTTACTTCAGCGCAACGCTAATTCTTGGGTGGGAAGGGAGTATTTGAGAGTTAATAACTTTCTCATAACTTTCTCATAACTTTTGGGTGATCCTATTAGAAAAATAGACAGTATTATTTGAGCAATAAATAAAAATCGGCTTTTATCCAGACATTTTCAGGCGTTTTACCATCACTTTTATATCGCCTCGTAACTAGGGGAAGGGAGAATTAAGAAAATGCGTATTGAAGTCATTCAACCAACAGGTTATCTCAATGCAGCTAGCACAGGCTATTTTCGGGAACAAGCCAGTCAAGTATTAGACAGTAAGCCCGATGTTTTACTAGTTGACCTCAAACACCTCAAGCAAATGGACAGTTCTGGGTTGGGAGCTTTAATTTTTGCGCTAAGAAGTGCAAAAGCAGTTGGCTGCAAGTTTGCTCTATGTTCACTGAGCGAATATGTATCTTTTTTGTTAGATGTCACATCACTAAAAAGCTTATTTCCAGTGTTTGAGAATCGTAGTCAATTTGAGCGATCGCTGAGAAAAGTCTAGTACCTAAACAGAAAATGGCTGAACCACTCAAAAACCAAAAAAGTTACGGCGCGAAGCGCTGTAGCTTTTTTGGTTTTTGAATGGTGGCAGATATATGAGAAAACCAGTCGAAATGCCGAAGCCTCTTACAACTCATTTAGGATTGCTACAGAATCTGATTACTGAACCTTTGCCCATACAGCGAAGTTTAGAGATAGGATATTAGGAAACTAAAAGAAAATCAAAAATTGTTAAGCTAGGCATTGAGCCAGCTTTGGGAAGTGAAGAGGTACATACGTCAAGCATGGGTAAAATTGTAGGTATTGACTTGGGTACAACAAACTCTGTGGTAGCCGTTATGGAAGGTGGCAAGCCCATAGTAATTGCGAACTCAGAAGGAAGCCGCACCACTCCCTCAGTTGTGAGTTTTACCAAAGATGGCGAGAGGTTGGTCGGTCAAATGGCTCGGCGACAAGCTGTGCTAAATCCAGACAATACTTTTTATTCTGTCAAGCGTTTTATTGGGCGCAAACATAGTGAGCTATCTGCTGAGACTAAGAAAGTTCCTTACACTGTACGCCGAGACGAGTTAGGTAATATAAAGATTCGTAGCCCACGATTAGAAAAAGACTTTGCCCCCGAAGAAATATCAGCAATGGTAATTCGCAAACTCGTGGATGAGGCAAGCCGATATTTAGGCGAACCTGTAACAGGCGCAGTAATTACAGTTCCCGCCTATTTCAATGATTCACAGCGGCAAGCGACTAAAGATGCTGGGCGAATTGCGGGGATTGAAGTTAAGCGGATTTTAAATGAACCAACGGCTGCGTCTTTAGCCTATGGATTGGATAAGAAATCCAACAAAAAGATTTTAGTATTTGACCTCGGTGGTGGCACGTTTGATGTGTCGGTACTGGAGGTGAGTGATGGATTATTTGAGGTAAAGGCAACGACTGGCGATACACAGTTGGGTGGTGATGACTTTGATCGCCAGATCGTGAATTATCTAGCTGAAGAATTTCTCAAGTCCGATGGCGTGGATCTCCGCAAAGAGCGCCAAGCTTTGCAAAGACTGACTGAGGCTGCGGAAAAAGCCAAGATTGAGCTTTCCACAGTGGGCGTGACGGCAATTAATTTGCCATTTATTACCGCGACAACTGAGGGACCACTGCACTTAGAAACAAACTTAAAGCGATCGCAGTTTGAGCGGTTAAGTAGCGACTTGTTGGAGCGTCTCCAAATTCCTCTTGATCGCGTGTTGCGAGATGCCCAGATTAGTCCGAGGCAAATTGATGAAGTAGTTTTAGTGGGCGGATCGACACGCATCCCCGCAGTGCAGGAGATGGTAGAACGGGCGATCGGTAAGCCTCCTAGCCAAAGTGTAAACCCTGATGAAGTTGTCGCGATCGGTGCAGTCGTTCAGGCGGCGATCTTATCGGGGGAAATTAAGGATGTGTTACTGCTCGATGTCACACCATTGTCTTTGGGCGTAGAAACCTCGGGCGGCGTAGTTAAACGGTTAATTCCTAGAAACACGACTATTCCCTGTCGCAAAATGGAATTATTTACCACAGCCGAAGATAATCAAACTTCCGTAGAAGTTCATGTGATCCAAGGTGAGCGGGATTTGTCAGAATACAACAAATCTTTGGGGCGTTTTAAACTGAGTGGACTCGATCCACAGCCGCGTGGAGTCGCACAGGTAGATGTCACCTTTGACTTAAATACGGATGGCATTTTGGCAGTAACGGCTAGCGATCGCCGCACTGGTGTAGAGCGCCGCGTCACGATTAAAGGTGCTTCGACTTTAGATGAAAAAGAAGTACAACGGATGGTCACTGAGGCGGAGCAGTATGCCGATCGCGATCGCTCCAAACGAGAACGCATCGAAAAACTCAATCGTGCCGACAATCTGGCGGTGGGTGCAGAGCGTCAACTCAAGGAGCTAGCCTTAAATTATGGTTACAAACTGAGCTATGAAAGGCGTAAGCAAATTGAGGGATCGATTAAAAAGCTAAAAGAAGCGATCGCGAAAGAAGATGATGCATTTATTGATCGCACTCAGTCAGAATTGCAAGAAGCACTTTATGCTTTGTCCAGCGAACTCTATGCTGAAGAAGAAGAATATGAAGATGATGATGATGATCTTTTTGGCGGAATCTTAGAAAGTATCGGCAGTTTTGCTAGTCGGAACAAACGCGGCAAAGATGAAGATGAGCGCCGCCGTCCAAATACAAGAGTCTCCTATGATGAAGATGATGATTGGTTGTAAATTTTTCATCAATACAGTGCTTTGCGTTTTTGTAAAACCCAGAGAAATTTTTAAAAGTGCCGCGAACTGGCACTTTTAAAAATTTCTCTGTACCCTTTAAAGCCTCAATAGGCTGTATTTAGATACATTAATGTTTGACGGTGTGATGAATTTCCAAGCCCTAGAAGACTATCGCAAGCAGAATATGACGATCTTTAAACCAGCGATCGCTTTGATGAATCGGCTGAAATACCCGCAAAAGTTTTTCTTGATTAGCCTACTATTTGTCTTACCCTTGGCATTGGTGATGGGCTTGCTGATCACAGAACTAGATAGCCGTATTGACTTTACTCAAAAAGAAATCTACGGCAATAAGTACTTACGCCCGCTCAATCGATTATGGCAATATTTACCAGAAAGGCAGTTACTTTTACAGCGCCAATCCTACAAGCAGTCTCGACTGAAGGACGAAAGTTTATCAACTCAAAAAATCGCCAATTTAGAAATCAAAATCAATCAAGAATTTCAAACGCTATTAGAGCTTGATATTCAGCTAGGTAAAGAATTAAAATCAAGTCAAAAGTTACAAGAGCTTAAGGATCGCTGGCGCATCCTAGTCGGTAGTCAGGAGAGTTTGGAGTTTCGTAGTCATGATTTATTAATTAGTGAAATTAATGATTTTCATCGCCATATAGTTGATTTTTCCAACTTAATTCTTGACCCTGATTTAGATAGTTATTATCTAATGGATGCCATTGCCTTTAAGCTGCCAGAAATGCAGAGATTACTATACAAAATGATTCAAATAGAAGGTGAAATTTTTTTCAAGAAGGATATAACTCCCGACAAAAAATTCACTCTAATTTCTCTAGTGAGCTTATTAAGCTATTACAACGAGAATTTGGCTGCAAACTTAGAGAGATCTTTTCAGAATCATCCTAGCCCGAAATTAAGAAACGACTTATCATTACTCCTTCGCAACTTCATAGTTAACGTCAGTGACACCAACTCCTATAGCAGCCAATTAGCAAGTCAAGGCAGTGAATCACTTACAAGTGAAAGCGTATACGTCGAAGAGATGCAGACTACTTTTGAAGATAGCTTTATTTTGTGGGATAAAGTCAGTCAAAGCCTTGCTGAATTGCTAGAACGACGTATACAAGGATTTAAAGATCGCCGCATCTTTGTAATAACTTTCGTAGCAATTATCCTATCTTGTATTGTTTATTTGTTTATTGGCTTTTACCTATCAGTAATGCGAACTGTCTATCAGTTAGATATAGCTTCTAAACAGATGACTTCGGGTGACTCAATGCTACTTAATCTAGATAGTAAAGATGAGCTATCAATGGTAGTCAGATCTTTTAATAATGTCGCGATCGCTTTGAAAGAGTCGGAAGAAAAATACCGCGGTATTTTTGAAAATTCAGTAGATGGAATTTTTCAGACAACAGTTAACGGGCATTATCTTAACGTTAACCCTGCTCTTGCTGATATATATGGCTATACATCGGTAGAGCAGATGTTAGCGCAAATTAAGAATATTGACAGTGATTTGTATGTCGAGCGCGATCGCCGTCAACAATTTCAAGAATTGATGGAAAAAGACGATACGATCACTGGTTTTGAGTCTCAAGTTTACAAGAGCGATCGCAGCACAATTTGGATTAGCGAAAACGTCAGAGCTTTACGCGATGATAGTGGCACAATAATTTATTACGAAGGAACTGTTGAAGATATTACACAGCGTAAGCTTGCCGAAATTAACCTTGAAAAAGCCAATCAACAGATCTTATCTTTGAACAATCTTCTCAAAGAAGAAAACTTGAGAATGAGCGGGGAGCTACAGGTAACTCGTAAGCTGCAAGAAATGATTTTACCCAAGGATCACGAACTGGCTTTGATTATTGGGCTAGATATATCAGGGTTTATGGAGCCTGCGGCGGAGGTGGGCGGAGATTATTATGATGTACTGCAACAAAATGGACGCATAAAAATTGGCATCGGCGATGTAACTGGGCATGGACTCGAAAGTGGAATGTTAATGATCATGGTGCAAACTGCGGTACGCACCCTATTGCAAAACGATGAAAACGACCCTGTTCGCTTTCTAGATACCCTCAATCGAACCATCTATGGCAATGTGCAGCGCATGGCTTCTGATAAAAACCTCACCTTGGCTTTAATCGACTATGAACATGGCAAATTGACTCTGAGTGGTCAGCATGAAGAAATGATTGTCGTGCGAAAAAATGGTTTTCTGGAGAGATTTGACACGATTGATTTAGGCTTCCCCATTGGGTTAGAGGAAGAAATTTCAGAGTTTTTGTCGCAAAAGCATATTCGGCTGGAAACAGGCGATGTTGTAGTTCTGTATACAGATGGTATTACGGAAGCAGAGAACGAAGCCCGCAAAATGTACGGTGTTGAACGTCTGTGTCAAGTGATTTGCAACAATGTTGATGAGCCTGCGATCGCGATCCGTCGAGCTGTTATTGCCGACTTGCGATCGCACATCGGCACACAAAAAATCTATGACGATATCACGCTACTAGTTCTCAAACAGAAGTAAAATCAAACTCTTTTTTAATACTTGAAGTAATTAGACGAAACCGACTTAAATGTTTCAAATGACTGATAAAGTCACCGTCCTTATAAAATTGTTTTCCTAAATTTCTATTTGCAAATATATTTTCTCCATGTCCTCTGTTGTAGATACTGCCAGCGAAAGGAAGCTTAATTAGGCTAGTATCAGAACCATCAAGAGTAAAACCTCCATGTTCATAAATGCCATCTTCAAAAAGCAATTCAAACAAATTTGGTCTGATAATTATTGAAGTGCCACAATGATTTCCAAAATGTCTCCGAAGGTAATATAAGAAACTACTTCCCGACTCATAAACATAGCCAGTATCTAATAAGTAACCAACTTTATCGATGTTTTTATCAACAAAACCAGCAAGCTTATTGCTTATAAAGTCATCTGCATCAACGACCATGAGATGAGAAGGGTTAAACTTTTTACTAAACTCAGCGCCGATTAATAGCTTCTTAGCTTTGTCTTGTCTTTTGAGAATATATTCATTTTCAGATTCTTTTTCAGGCGTAGGGAAATCAACTTGAACGTATTCTAAAAACTGTGACTCAAACTTGATTTCAGGTTTCTCATGACAAATA
>JBBQRB010000052.1:0-16633 GCA_038215315.1 Pseudanabaenales cyanobacterium | reverse complement strand
GCGCCGCAACGCTAATTCTTGGGCTTTGAAATGTATAGGTTATTTCGTTTGCGATCCTTATGACTTGGTGTGACATTTTTTACAGTCATTACACCGTTTGGAAAAGTATACATTTTTTGACATAAGAAACCAGAAAAAATCGTCTAAAATAAAACATGACGCAATCATTTGGTAGCCATTATGGAACTTGCAGCATACATATATGATGCATGGGCGTATGAACAAGCAAGTCAAGAACTGAGCGATCGCAATTATATTTGTGACTCGCAACTTGATCGAGACATATCCCCATCAAATGACCAATCAAATAACCTTGACTGGAATTTTCAAACGCTTAAGCAAAAGTGCTGTTTACTCTCAGCGATCGCAATTACTGGTTTTAGTAATTTGACTGTAGGTTTACCGTTGGTAGAAGCCGCCAACCAACTAGAACCAGCCGTTAATACTGCACCTTGGTGTAATAACTTATACATTTGCGATACCAGCTATATCTTGGAAGTGCAGACATTGCTCTCTCAGCGTGGATTCGCCGTGGGGGCGATCGATGGGGTCTATGGCAGACATACCAAGCAAGCCGTGATCGACTTTCAAAGAACTCAATTGAGCTTAGTTGCTGATGGCATCCCTGGAGAGCAAACCCTAGCGCGACTACGAAATTTCTCCTTACCCAATAGTCCAATCCAAATCAGCAATTCAGGCGATCAGCGGATAGTAATTGTGCGCCCAATTAGCAACCGCCTAATTTACGACCAAGGAAACAATAATCAAGATTTTCGTCTAATCAACTCACAGCAGTCTGAACTTGATGAGATTGGCAATTTGCAGATCTTGCTCAAACAAAGAGGCTTTTATCAAGGGGCGATCGATAGCCAACTAGGACAAGAAACAACCAATGCAGTTTTAAAAGCTCAGAGAGCTTATGGCTTAATTCCCGATGGAGTTGTCGGCTCCTTCACAATTCGCGCTTTGTTGGCGGGTGGCAATCACGTTCCCTTTACTCAGCCTGCGTTTAATCGATTACCCCCCATCGAGAATATTGTGCAAGCACAGCAACTGCTCCAAGAACGAGGTTTTTATGGTGGTGAAATTAACGGTTTATACAATGCTTTAACCAGATCCAGCATATTTGACGCTCAACTTGCTTATGCCCAAAAGCCGACAGGAGAGATCGAGCCAGCCTTACTGACCGCCTTGCGATCGCAAGATCTCACCCGACCATTGCCAACCATTTCACAAAATCTACCAATTTCACAAAGTTCACCAATCAACACCCAAGTTAACCTTCAAGTTAACTCTCAACCCTTTCGACCCTCGCAAAGCTCTTCCTTTTCATCAAGTCAAAATGCGCCTATCCCCTTATCATCATCGTCAAACACCAATTCTTAAATCCCGCAAATCTTTTTAAACTCCACCCAATCCCTAATCAGAAACACTAAAAATATGGAAATCCTAGCTTACATTCAAGAAGAATTTATCCAGTCTGACTCACAAATAACGGAAGGACTTAAAGTCTCCATAAACAAAAATCCTGAACTAAGTTTGAAAACTTGGTTAAAACAACTAGCCAATAGATCTGTCAAGCTCAGCTTTAATGTGATTTTGGCTGGTACTACTCTGTTTATCTCTCTGGGATCAGCGATCGCCTTTGCAGAAGCAACTACGCCATCCGATGTCAGGTATGTTCAATCACTGCTTGCCAGAGGTGGCTTTGATCCTGGAACGATCGATGGTGTGGCTGGCGCATCCACTAAGAATGCTATCCTTCGTGCTCAGCAATCCCTTGGTTTAACAACTGATGGCATCGCAGGTAGTCAGACGATCGCTGCCCTCGAAGACATTACCGCAAAAACAAAAGCCAATCCTGAACTTGATTTGCCAAGTAGTCAGGTTTCAGCGTCGGTAATGAATTTACAAAAATTACTGGCAGATCGTGGCTTTTATGATGGCTCTGTCGATGGCATTATGGGAGCGCAGACTAGAAATGCGATTTTAGCGGCTCAAAAAGCCTATGGGCTAACGACTGATGGCATCGCAGGTTCACGCACTATCTCCGCCCTAGAATCCGATAGCGGCAAGGCGATCGCTGCTCCATCTAGAAGTGACAACGTAGAGGCTTTGCAAAGACTGTTAAATAGACGTGGCTTTTATAGTGGCGCATTTGATGGCATCCTTGGTCCTCAAACTCGTATGGCAATCGTCGCCGCCCAAAAAAACTACGGTTTAGCAACTGACGGGATCGCAGGCGCTCAAACCTTAGCCGCTCTGGAGTCTGGAAGCAGTAGCAAAATTACTACTACTTCACGCAATCGAGTTAATGCCGAAGAAACCACGACTACTGGCTCTAATCAAAAAAATGTCCAAAAAGTCGAGCAAGATGTCATTGCTTTGCAGAGGTTACTGTCCGAGCGTGGCTTTTATAACGGCGCATTAGATGGCATTAAGGGAGCACAAACTACCGCGTCCATCACGGCTGCTCAGAGATCCTATGGCTTGACAGCCGACGGAATCGCAGGCGCGCAAACGTTGGCAGCTCTGCAACGCGAGGCTCGTCCGATACGTCCGACAATTTCCGCAGTCCCAGCAGCACCAACACGCTCAACAGTCACCGTAACTGGGGTTCCAACTATCGCAACAGGCGATCGCAATATTGCTAACTTACAAAACCTGTTGAGAGATCGCGGTTTTTACAACGGAGCACTAACAGGAGTTTTAGGCTCAAGGACTACTGAAGCAATTGTTGCCGCCCAGAAAGCTTATGGATTGACTGCTGACGGTATCGCAGGAACAAGAACAATCGCGGCTCTAGAATCAGGATCACCAGCGAAAATTCAGCCCGTAATTCCTAGTCCTATCCCAATTTCTCCAACTATTCGGGTTGAAACCAAACCCCAAGTTTCTACACCGGCTACTCCCAGCGTTCGACCTACCACTGCTGCTGCTATAGCCCAACCTGCTCCATTGGTAACTCCAGTTCAGCCAAGAGTTACTGTTGCACCCCAACCTGCTCCCACTGCTCCATCTTCAGCCTCAAATCCTCAGATACTGGAGTTACAAAACTTGCTAACCGAGCGTGGTTTTTATAATGGCAAGGCTGACGGTGTATTGAGTGGAGAAACTCGTAACGCAATCGTCAGAGCGCAGAGTTTTTACACAATTAGTCCTGCTGATGGTTCTCCTAGTAGTAGATTAATTGAGAGTCTAAGAAAGGATAATTTTATTTCTGAAGGCAATTAAGTCAAATGCGGGTGCGTAATCTAATAATTAATTTGGGGGCGATCGCTCTCTTTGCGGGGATCGCACTCAGTCTGCAATTCCCTAGGTTAAATCAACGGCTAGGAAAACAAACTTCCGAAGATATTCGTAAAAGCGTCACCGAGGAAGAGGCTCGCCTGACGCTAATTCGTCAGCTACCCCCTCGCGGTCTGGGCTTTAATAACATGATTGCCAATTTTGCTTTCTTGCAGTTTTTGCAATACTTTGGTGATGACACGGCTAGGGTCAACTTCCAAACTGGTTACGGACTTAGTCCTCTCTATTTTAGTAACATTATTGATCGTGATCCCAGATTTATAAGTAGCTACATATATATGTCAGCCAGCCTATCGATGTTTGCAGGCGTTCCCAGTGAAGCTAACAACATCTACGCAAAAGGACTGCGATCGCTTGATCCCAATATTCAGCCAAGTGCCTATACAGTGTGGCGTTACAAAGCAACCGATCAGTTACTGTTTTTGGGAGATGCCAAAGGTGCTAGGGAGTCCTATCTCAAAGCCGCAGAATGGGCGGACATCGCTGCTGCGTCTGGCAAAAAATTAGTTGATGATCCGCAGCTAGTTGCTAACCTATCTCGCCAGTCAGCAAGTTGGCTTGAGGAAGAGCGAGATTTAACTAATGCTCAAATCGGAGCATGGTCAGTAGTCTTGAGAAATGCAACAGACAAAAAAACTGTACAAATCGTCGCTCAGGAAGTCGATAAGTTGGGAATGAAACTAGAAGACCAGAATGGAATTTTAGTAATTGTGCCAAAAAAATAAAAAACGTTAAAAGGCTAGCAAAGCTAGCCTTTTGACGTTTTTATTAGGTTTTACAAAAGTACATATAAGTTTTTAAAAGTGCTGCTTTGCGGCACTTTTAAAAACTTATATGGGTTTTACAAAAGCGCAAAGCGCTGTAGCTTAATTAGCGCTTAACCACTTTTGAGCCGTCAGCCGTTGAATTACTCCAAATACTAATAAATCTAACGGAGCTTTACGCTCATCGATCAAGAACGGCTCAATCGTACTAGGCGATCGCCCACCATCAGCACAGGAAAAAGCCTTTTGACCGTTGATCTCAGCCTTAGAAAAATAAACAGTAAATTGACGAAGCCCACGATCCCAAACACCATGTACTTGAAAATTGCTGAATTCTAATTGCAGATCACCAATACCCTGCTTGGTAAAAGCTTTGGTTAAGGCAGGCAAGTAATGGGTGTTAATAAACTCATCGAATGGCAACTCTTCGATCGCTGGTGGTTTCTCAACCTTTGGCTTCGCCGCAGGCTTAGCTTTGACCTGCTCAGACTCGGATGCGGTAGTTTCAGACATATTTTAAAGAATAGGTAATTAACAAATTAGATTTGAATTGATCTAATGTCCTAGCATTGCCAAAACATTAGACAAATTGCTTCTTTATTGCGCTTCAGTATTTACAATTTGTGGTAAGCCCATACTGTAATTAAGCGATCGATGATTTAGGTTGTAAGTAACTTCGCCTTCCTGTAATAGCGATCGCACAAAATGCTCCAAATCTGAACCGATGCGCCGCAAACTATAATCAGACAAGTCTGCACCTTTATAGTCTGCTACTAGCTCGTCAAACTTGCGATACACCTTCTGAAGGGCTCCATCTGTCCAGTTTAATTCATTGTCAGGATCAACATCTAAGGTGAGAATATTTTCACTATCAATGAGTTCGTCATTCTGCTCTTCAACGATGGCAGCATAAATCTGAATGTGGCGAGTTGTCGATTTGAGCGGCATAGAAGTAGGTGATTTTGGTAATTAAAAGATCTAAATCTCACCCCACATTATATCAATTCTCAACACAAAACCAAAAGACGAGTTGCGGCGCAAAGCGCCGCAACTCGTCTTTTGGTTTTGTGTTCTATACCTTTGGCGACAGCTATGATTACCCACAATAGAAGATTGATCTAATCTTCGCTTGCTAAATCTTCCGTAAAACCTTCTGACTTCATTTCATCAGGCGTAATTATTGGTTTTGGGTTAAGTTGCTCGTCTTCATTAAAATACCTTCTATCAGGATTGCCAGAGCGTAGATCTTCTAGCTGATCAGGCGATCGCTTTTTACGACGCGGACGACCGAGTGATTTTAAACCAGCTTTGATCCCCGCGAAAGCACTTTTGGTAGCGATAGAAGCATTAGAAGCACCTTTCCGAACCCCCTTGATCCCGTCATTCACTTGCTTTACTGCCTCCCCCGCATTCTTGGCTCCCTGATTAAGTTCATCACTCAGTTCACTCAGTTCTAGTCCTGTCATTCTGATCGCTTCGAGGGTGGCAGGTAATTCCCTAGTCAATGTGTCGGCTAGGCGAATAATACTATTTGCGGCTTTGGATAGCTCCTGAAAAGTGGGGATAGCAGTTAACAAAAGAATCGTCAGACAAACGACCACCAATAAGAATGATAAACCCAGCAAAAAGATCGCTTCTGACATAATTTCTTCTTTGCTTACTCTTTAACTTGATCTTAAAATTTGATTTTTAATGTCACTTTTCAAGGACATTTTCTTGAGAATTTACTCTTCATTATCTTCATCTGCGATTGCTCGATTTTCTCTGTGGTCGCTCATTTCCATCATCGAAGCACCTGTCAAACTGCCCACAGATAATGCTAATTCTTCTTGTAGCTTTCGGCTAGCTTCCTGACCAGTAGCTAGTGCTTCTTGTAAACGAATTACAGTTTCATCAATTGTCCGTTGGGCTTGTTCGGTAAAGCGATCAGCTTGGTATTGTACATTTGAGCCTAACTCCTCCGCTAACTTTGGCAGATCCTGTGCTGAATTTTTTAAAGATCGGCGAGTTTCTTTCCCCGATTTCGGCGCAAACAAAATACCTGCCGCCGCGCCAATCGCCGTACCGAGGAGCAAACCACCTAAAAATTTACCTGCGCCGCTTGACATTTTGCTTGATCCTTGAGGATTTGTAATTTAAAGAATCTGTCCCACCCTTAAGTGAGCCTTTACGAAACTTTTGCCAACGATTTCTTACAAAGGATACACCACGTGTAAGCACAGACACCAAGTTCTGAAACTTAACTAGTTGAGATTGTAAAATTTGGTACTGCTTTCGCGTAGAGCCAACACCAACTCGAGCTATCTTCAGACTAGGATTAGAGCCTTGTAAACCATTGTGGCAGGCTTCCGTCCATCCATCTACGGTTTGAACTGTCGCCTCTAAAGACTTTCTGAGCATCCAAACTTGCCATGAAGCCCATAACAAAAATGCACTAAGTATTAACTGTGTAGCGATCGCGATCCAAATCATTTCTGTTAATGGCAATTATATAGGGAGAAATTGATTGTTTAAGATTTGTAACAGCGATAAGAACCATTACATTAAAGTGACATCCGCTTTCTTAAAAACCCAAATAAGTTTTCGCAAACCTTCCAAAAACTTATTTGCATTATATATCGCATCTTATATATCGCATCCAAGATGAGATCCATAGTTCTTACTCCCTTCCCAGCATAGGACTAGACATTAAACCCAACAAATTATCGTTGCGGCGCACCGCGCCGCAACATCTAATCTTTCACTAGGAAGGGAGTATGAAGTGCCACAGGGCGAAGCCCCGCTTCGGTTTTTTCTTTTTGTCTGTGTTGAAAAATGTCAATACGATTTTTGACTTGGCATAAAACCCAAGAGGTAGTTACGGCGCAAAGCGCCGTAACTACCTCTTGGGTTTTACCTCTACAGCTACAATCACAAAGTGCAGCTAGCTCAACTTAATTTTAAGTAATTTACTTGTCTAAAATTTGGAAGACTACAGTGACACAATATGTCATCAAAAGCCATGAGTTTGAAAAAGGAACTCAAAAATTAAAGAATTCGTCTGACAATATATAAATAGGTTATATTGGCAATTGATTGAGATGCACACAACAAAGTTGTCTAATAGTTCAGTGACACTTCTACACCCCCATCCTTATCTGATAGTTCATGCAGACGAGGGACAGCAAACGATTCCACTTATTAACGCAGATTTCTGGACAATTGGAAGAGGCTATGACAACTCAATTGTCCTCACAGATAAATGGGTCTCTCGATATCATGCCACATTGCAGATCGTGGGAGCCTCCAAAGGTGACAGTTTTGAATCTGCAACTAGAGGAGATTCTAAGATTCGCAATAATAACAATGAGTCTGGCAGTTTTTATTTGGTCGATTTTGGTAGTCGTAATGGCTCGTTTATGCGTGGTCAACGTATTACTTTTCCGATTTTGCTGAAAAGTGGCGATCGCATGACTATCGGTAAAACTGATATCGATTTCTTTTCTCCTCATAAACGGGAGCCTCACCGCACTCCTAGCGAGCATATGCGTTTGTTTCAGCAGCCAACTGCTCCTGTCTCGCGCACAACACTCACTCCTTCTGAAGAGCGCGTTTTTTGGCAGGTTGTTCAAGGCTTTACTAACAAAGAAATTGGTAAACGGCTCCAAATCAGCCCCAGAACTGTGCAAACCCATCTCAGCAGTATCATGACAAAATTAAATCTGGAAAATCGTTCCCAGATCGTTCGCTATGCATTTGAGCAAAGTTATCGTCCAAGTGCAGAGAGTGCCGAAAGTGCAGAGAGTCCTGAGAGTAGTGACAATACTGACGTTAGCAACTAGGTAATTTGGCAAAGGCAGTGTCACTTTTGACATTGCCTTTGCCAAATTACTGTACAGCCTGCTGAAGCTTTAAAAGTTTATCTGGGTTTTACAAAAGCGCAAAGCGCTGTAATGATTAAGAAAAGTATCTACCTATAGCTGTTTTTATAGTGATTGCGATTAAAATCTAATAGTTATTTCGCCACCAGTTAATGCAAAGACTATGTTAGATCTCAAAGTTATTCTTCCTGTGCTAACTATCCTGTTTACTGTGAGTTGCCTATTTTTTGGTACTCGCAATGGCTTTTATAACACAGATAAGTATCACGGCAATGGCTCAGCCCATTAGTCAGTAATTGTTATTTTAAAACCTGTTCGTCCATATTTCAGGACTTAGTAACGTTTTCAAACAAAAGAGAAAGTGGCTATGCCACTTTCTCTTTTGTTTGAAAACTAGTTGCCAATATGTTAGGCTAGTCTCCCTGAAGTTAATTCTTTCAGAAAGATGGCGATCGCCAAAAGTACTCAGTGACTCCTGAGGAAAGTAAAATGCCTAGATAATCGAATTGTCGAATAGCAAGACTAAGCTTTTAACAATTGTAAAATTATTAGGAATGCCCAATCGTGAGATTGGGAAACACGCACTATAGCGTCTTAATATAAAGAGGCGTTGAGTGTCGAGTCAAGTCACGTACACCTCAAAACACGTTTAAGTTTTTTATCATGGCACTTTTGCAAGAACGCAAACTAGAAATATTCTCCGAATATCAAAAGCACGCAACCGATACTGGCTCCTCTGACGTACAGGTTGCTCTGTTATCTGAGCGTGTTACTCAGTTGACTACTCACCTCAAGCTACATCCTAAGGATTTCTCCTCACGACGTAGTTTATTAAAAATTATTGGTCAACGCAAACGCTTACTTGCGTATGTCAAAAATCAAGATCGTACCCATTACAAGCAACTGATTCAAAGCCTTGGTATTCGAGGCTAAATGTTCGCTTTTCACTAATTCATTACGAAATTCATCGCGTGTAGCAATGTGAATAAGCCAAATCGTATCCCTTTTGAGCCAAGTAAACGCTCAAAAAATAGCAAAGAAGCTAAGAAGCAAGTAGCCCCGTCTGCCTTGCCTATGCCGAAAAAGGTAGCTTCAAGTAAAACTAATGCTAGCAAGCCAGCTTCTAGTATCAAGTCTAGAGAATCTTTGGGCATACCTGATGAAGTCAATCGACGCATAGTCCGTCGTGCGGCTTTATTCAGCGGTATCCCCACATCCTTAGGGCTAGCCACCTTTTTTATCAGCTATATACTCGTTAGCAAACACATAGTCGAATTACCGACTTCAGCAGTTGTTTTGTTGAGTATGTTATTCCTAGGAATTGGCGTTGTCGGTCTTAGTTACGGAGCTATTTCAACATCTTGGGATGAAGGAAGACTTGGATCTTGGTGGGGTGGCGATGAGTTTAAGAAAAACTTTGGTTACTTGAAGGCAGCTTGGAAGTCACAGCAACAAACTGTAAGAGCTTCCAAAGATTAGTATTTCAACAGTTGAAATACAAAAAAGCTATGAAATGCCATAGCCTTTTTCTAGCTTTTATAGCCGTAGTCAGTCTTGTTACAGCGCTTTGCGCTTTTGTAAAACCCAGAGAAATTTTTGAGAGTGTAGCTTTGTGGCACTTTCAAAAGGCTGTAGGACATAAAACCATAAGAGAGTTGCGGCGCGGAGCGCCGCAGCTCTCTTATGGTTTTATACTATCTAAGTACACGTTGTAAGACTACTTCGTGTTCTAATCCTTCGGCTAGAAAAGACTCGACAATTCCCAATCGTTCTGGCAAGCCAACGATGTAAGTATTACATTCAGCATTTAAAGATTCACAGGTAGTTTGCACTGCGAGTAACTCTCGACCAGTCAAACGAGTAAAAAATGAAGTGAGTACACCTGCTTCTAGGTATCCTGCTGGCATTTTATTACCTTCAACTTTACGAATATATGGTGAGTTGTAGGTTTTTATCAATATAAATCCTTGAGCCTGATATTGGGGATCAAACTCAAACCTTCCCCAGCCATGAGTTTTCCAGCATTCCTTTAAACTTTGGACAAAGGTAATCATGTCCATTTCGGCAAGAGACTGGGAATAGTATTCTTCCAAAGATTCGGTAAAACGGGTATAAAAGTTTTTCCCCCACCACTTACCACAATTAAATAAGACTAAGCGCGATGCTTGTCCCGTTTCCTTGGCTAACCCTGAATAGAGTGAAGTTATAAGTGAGTCTGGAACTGCTATCAGACGATCGCCACGACGATTTTCTAATAGCCCAATTTCTAGATCTCCTTTGAGATAGGAGCCATAGTCAAAGAAATTGGCAGGAATACGATGTTCTTTAACGAGATCGGCAACAGAAATCATGGTAGTTGGTCTCTAATAAATTAGCGTGACTTGAGCGGCAGTTATCAAAGGCTGGATCAGAGCAAGTTGTGTGGGACTCAACTGCTGACGCATTACTTGATTGAGCAGTTTGTATAAGGTTTCATTGAGTCGGCGCATATCTCGCATGGACATAATGCCTTCTAGCCAATCGAGTAGCCGTTGCTTTAAAAAACTTTCATCATTAAGCAACATCGCCATAGAGCAATATCGCACTACCAAGATTAAGTTTTTAATGCCATTTTCTAAATCTTCCACAGCTACATTGGGCAATTCAGAGGTAACTTGGTCGGCAACCGTTTGCAAAATGTCAATTTCGCGATCGCGAATGAACTTATATAGTTTCAAGCGATCGGGTAGCGAACTAATGTAGCTTTCCATGAGTCCAAGCTCTTCAGAGGCAAGGTAGCGATCTTGGGCTTGATTAATTAGCTCTTGAATCTTTGGGATCGTCATTCTGATTTGTGATAATTAAGGTTTTAAGAATAGACCTTGCAGTTTGAGGTTAAAAGAACTTATAAACATCATCAAGGAAATCGTCAAGTGTTTCTTTACTTGGATCAATGGGTGGAGTAATCGGGGTCTGTATTTCAGCAGGTGCGGCAATCTCAGGAATTCCATTCCATGAGATTGCTTTGAAGTAATCTCGCACAGACATCAAGAAGCTAAGAGCTTGTGGCACTTTGCCATTTGAGCTATTAGTCGGGGCGATCGCCTGATTTTCCCAGTTCACACTTTGCCAAAAGACTTGTAGAGGCTGCAATCGCCAATCTGGACTACTCATTTTAGAAGCTCTCCATTTCTTAATCGTCCTTCAATGTCACGGGTAGTCGCCCCTTCATTGAGCCAGAACGAGGCAGCATCAATGCGATTTTTGCCACCGAGCAGAAACTTACAGTAATTTTCACCCATGGAATAGCATTGAATTTCGATGCACTCTAATTCTTTGTTAACCAAATGCGTAAAGAAACCTGAGAACAAGCCAGCATATAGATGGCATACGGGTTTACCCACATCTCCAAGGCTGCGAGCAACGGCTGAGTCAAATACGCTAATAAACATAAAACCTTGTTTGCGATCGCTCATATCTACCTGCCATCTTCCCCAACCCTGAGAGGTAAATGGCCACCACCAAGTCTCTAGTAAAAACGGCAAACTGGTTTGACGAATGCTGCGTCCAAAGTCTCGCTCAAACCACTTTGTAAAGAACAATGCGTCTTGTAATCCCCATTCACACCCAATTGAGTACATCACCGCCGCGGAGGCTTCCCCAACTTCATCTTCCAAGCCTTCTTGCAAACCGATGATGAAGTCTTCGCTAGTAAGAATGTTTCGAGAACCATTCCAATCTTCAATGATTCCTTTTTCAAGATTTGGTAGAAAGAAATCTTGCAGACTGTAATGGTTATGCTTTCTTTTCGCTCTAGTAGCACTGTTTGGAAGATCTACAGCAACAGTCATAAGTCAATACTCCTATCCAATTTTTTGAGTCTAGCGTTTTTAAATTGATTCTGTGTCGAAGATGAAAATTAGTTAGCTACTATTTAGCCTCAAAAATATCAGCTCTTTTGGTATTTACTAACTGTTCACCGACACTAAAGTTAGTGTTCTCTAGCTGGCGCACTACTGATCTGGTGATTAATTGTCCGACCTCAACTAGCGTCTGCCCTGTAATAGGGCTAAGCAGCGGCTTTTCACAGCGCCGTCCGATCAGTGCTTCGATGTCTTGAATGGACTGAACATACATACCCACAGGCAGCTCGACAACGATGCCTTCACCCATGACCTTGGCTTGACAGGCAAGGCGAGAGTTGGGCTTGCAGGTGGTAATCACTTCTAAGGTACGTTGTTCCCGCTTACCCATAGGGCTAAGGGATGACATACCCTCTTGGATGTAGATATGGCAGGTCGCGCACATACCACGACCACCACATTCTTTTAAAATGCTTAGCTCATCTCCCATCAAGCCAGACAATAAAGCACCATTTGTTGCAATATCAGCGACTTGGGCAATAGGCTCAATTCTTACGCGCTTAGCCATTACTAAATTGCCTCTACAATTGTTCCCCCTATCATTAAATATTAGTCTAACCTATTTAAGATCTACGAATAGGTAAGATCACGCCAAATTGCTTACGGTTAATAAAATTCAAAGATTTATCTAAGTAGGAACTTTAGCTTCAATAAAATTAGTTAAGGTTTTAGAACTTAATTTAAGTAGCGTTACAGAGATTTGCGTTTTTATAAAACCCCAGAGAATTTTTGAAAGTGCCGCTTCGCGGCACTTTCAAAAATTTATCTGTACCTTTTAAAGCCTCAATAGACTGTAGGTTAGAAAATGGCAACGCCATTTTCTAACCTACAAAACAAGTCAAGAAAATCTTTAAGCCCACATTCCGCTCGTAATGGAAGCCCAAAAATAATTACAACGAGAGAATAGGGGTTTCAGCGTTTTTTCAAAACACTAATAAGAATTATTTCTATTAATAGGCTCTTATTGACAATATTAAAATAGCGATTTTTTTATGGTAAGCGCCTAGAATCGTTTCTCAGTAAGGGCTTTACATTTTAATTTCTTTTTCAGGAAAATAAGAGCGGAACGTGGGTTTAAGGATGTTGCGAAGCAACATTCTTAAAGATTTTCTTGACTTGTTTTGGATAATAATTACTGTAATTGCGCCCAGCGAATTATAAGTTTTATTACTTACTAAAAAGTATTTGTTTCTGGCGATTGCTGAAGCAGTCTTGAGCGATCATTTGATCAAAATCACGAATTACCTGCTTGCAGCGCTTTATGTAAGCTGCTACCCATGCTTGAATTTGCTGATGTTGCTCTTTTGTGCAGATGAGCGCTGCTTGCTTAGGGTGAGATATGTTGCCACTACGATCTATTTCAAATTCGGTTAGCCATGCTAGGGCGGGAGGACGGCTTGACTTCCAATAGTTGGTGACGACAACTTTGCCAAGATATTGCGTAGTAAATTCGCTTAGTTTATTCAATGCGCCTAAAAGTTCATTTAACTTATACTCCTGCGTGTCAGTTTTCGCTGATACTGAACTTGTAGTCGTACTGGTAACTGCCCGATTGCTATCTGTAGCCTCGACTCTGGATCGGGTAACTTGCGATGGAGTAGTTGATGGAGGAGGTGATAAAGGTTTTATATTTGGTTGAGTTGTTGTCGATTTAACCTGCTTGGCGATAGGTGTTTGACTACTGGCTTGGGTTGCTCTTGAGCTAACTGGTGCGATCGCGTCAGTGCTGTGACTGGCAGTATTGCTGGATCTTTGCACATTTGGTTGACTTTGTGAGCCTAGCTGGGTACTTGTCGCATTCCAGCTATTACTTGGTAACGATTGTTGAGTTACTGACCCTAATAAGAGCTTAAAGTATGCGACTGTGTTGTATGTATCGGTTTCGATCAGATACTTAATTTTGGTGATGCTCTGTTCATAGTCAACTGGCTTAAGCTCTCTGTCTGTAAGTACTAGCAATACTAAGCCATGCTTTAGCTTATAAATAAACACAACATGATTTGCAAAGAAAAACTCAAAAGATTCAAATCCTTCTGGTACATTTTCGATAACTTGCAATACTCCCTGACCTAATGCTTGTTTTGTCCTATCTAATACGGAGTCTAACCCGTAGAAATAGGGGCGCATACGGCGGTTTGTGAGGGCAATTCCCACAACCCCTGTCAAGTGCAAAAAATCTTGAATAACCTCCCGACTCATCTCTTCTCACGCTGCTTCTATGATCGATATACCGTTCACCCTAGACCAATTACGCATTCTCAAGGCGATCGCTGCTGAGGGCAGCTTTAAGCGGGCTGCTGATAGCTTATATGTGTCTCAACCTGCCGTCAGCCTGCAAGTGCAACACCTAGAGCGACAGCTAGATGTGCCTTTGTTTGATCGCGGTGGGCGCAGAGCGCAGTTGACAGAGGCAGGACAGTTGCTTTTGTCCTATAGCGATCGCATTTTAAGTCTTTGCCAAGAGACTTGCCGCGCCATTGATGATCTTCAAAATCTTAATGGTGGGACTCTGATTATAGGTGCTAGTCAAACAACAGGAACCTATCTTATGCCTCAGATGATTGGTTTATTCCGTAAGAAATATCCAGAAGTCTCAGTCCAACTCCATGTTCATTCTACAAGGCGAACGTCATGGAGTGTCGCCAATGGGCAAGTAGACTTGGCGATTATCGGCGGAGAGATTCCTGCGGATTTGCTCGACTCTTTAGAGATTACACCCTATGCCGAAGATGAGCTTGCGCTAATTCTCCCAACTTCACATCCGCTTGCTCAGGTTGGAGATTTACCCATTGAGGAGTTGTATAAGTTGCAATTTATTACTCTTGACTCGCAGTCAACTATTCGTAAGGCGATTGATCGGGTATTACTTGATAGCAATGTTGATCCGCGTCAGTTAACGATCGCTATGGAGTTAAATTCGATTGAGGCAATTAAGAATGCGGTACAGGCAGGGCTAGGGGCTGCTTTTTTATCGGTGACAGCGATCGAAAAAGAGTTGCAGATGGGGGCTTTGCAACGAGTACGCATTGAGGGAGTCACAATCAAGCGAATGTTATTACAGATTCGTAATCCTAACCGCTATCGCTCTAAGGCGACTGAGGCCTTTTGTAATGAGGTTTTACCTATATTTCGAGATAAAACCGTATAAGCGATCGCGAGGCAAGGGGCTTAAGCCCCTTGTTTTTGGGTAAGTTCAAGTGTGTTTTCATTATGACGATTGCGATACAATAGTTAAACTTGTCGCGAGTTTTCACATTTCTGCTATGAGCTACTTTCGCCCTGCCATCGATGCCATGACTGGCTACGTTCCCGGAGAACAGCCCAAGGCTGGCATCAAGGTCATTAAACTTAATACCAATGAAAATCCCTATCCCCCTTCACCAAAAGCGATCGCGGCTTTACATCAAGTTGATGGGGATGTGCTGAGGCTCTACCCTGACCCATTTGCCTATGAGTTTTGTCAAGCAGTTAGTGAAGTACTGGATGTGCCACCGAATTGGGTGATTGTGGGCAATGGTAGTGATGATATTTTAAATATTTTGATCAGGGCTTGTGCGGAGGGAAGCGATCTCAAAATTGTTTATCCAATGCCCACTTACGTGCTTTATCGTACATTGTCAGCAATGCAACCTGCGGAAATTGTGGAAGTTGCTTATGGCGACAATTTTCAGTTGCCGATCGCTGAGTTGGTAGCCGCCAATGGCGCGGTTACTTTTATTGCATCCCCCAATAGTCCGTCTGGTCATCTTGTGCCGTTGGATGATTTACGCAAATTGGCGAGTCAAGTATCAGGGATATTGGCGATCGATGAAGCCTATGTTGACTTTGCGGAATACTCGGCAATTTCTCTAGTGCGAGAGTTTGATAATGTGATTGTATTGCGGACGCTATCTAAAGGTTATTCATTAGCAGGGCTACGTTTAGGTTTTGGCATCGCCAACCCACAACTTTTGTCAGGATTGTTTAAGGTCAAAGATAGCTACAATATCGACGCGATCGCGATCGCCATGGGAACGGCTGCCATGCGCGACCAAGAGTACAAGAAAGCAACTGCGGAAAAAGTAAAAGATTCTCGCGATCGGCTTTCAAAAGAACTAACAAATATTGGCTTTAGGGTGCTAGATTCTCACGGTAATTTTTTGCTAACAACGCCTCCTCGGCCAAATGCTGAGGAGCTTTACTTGAAGCTCAAAGATGCAGGAATCTTAGTGCGCTATTTCAATCAATCAGGGCTTTCGGATAAGCTCCGCATTACTGTTGGCACTGATGAGCAGAACCAAGTTCTGATTGAATCGCTTGTTAATTATTTGGGCTAGATCTATTGAAGTAAAGATTGACACTCTCAGGGCTGGAGCCACTGAGATTCCTGATTCATCGAGACAACTTACCAACTAGACTTGCATCTAATTGGCAGAGATCGAACTCTCCACAGGCGTATGGAATTTGGGTATGCCCTACCCTATTTAAACCAAGAGCCAAGATATTCAATGCAGCATTATGATCACGATCAAGTACACAGCCACATTTACAAATATGGGTACGGGTACTTAGAGTTTTCTTAACCAATGTTCCGCAAGTTGAACAATTTTGGCTCGTATAGTGAGGTGGGACAGCAACTGTCACTTTCCCGTATACCTTGCCAAAATACTCAACCCAATCGCGAAACATTGACCAACTAGCGTCACTGATACTCTTGGCTAATTTATGATTTTTAACCATATTCCGCACTTTCAAGTCTTCGTAGGCAATCAGGTCATTAGACCGAACTACGCATCTTGCGGTTTTTACGGCAAAATCT
>JBBQRB010000051.1:0-16650 GCA_038215315.1 Pseudanabaenales cyanobacterium | reverse complement strand
TTTGCTTTACGCTTATTCAGATCTGCTTGATAAGCCTTTTGGTAACTTAAAAAGCTATCATGCCATTCTTGAAAACGGCGATCGCCATCACGCACCAACATTTGACGATACTTTTCCGAAGAAACATATTCTTTTGAAGTTGACATAATGAACACCCGCTAAATTTGATTTACAGAGTAACGCATCACAAAGCTTTTCGATCATCTTAGAACAAGGAGCTTAAGCCCCTTGTCTTTATGTTAAAGCTTAACCACAAAAGCATCAGTTACGCCTTGAATATGTACAACTTCATCCAGTAAACCGCTAGGCAATGGATCATCAATATTCAAAACCATTACCGCTTCGCCGCGCACCATGCGACGACCGACTTGCATACTCGCAATATTTACATTGAAATTGCCAAGCAACGAGCCAAGTCTGCCGATGATCCCCGGCATATCGCGGTGCAGAGTTAGCAACATATAGTGAGTCGGCGCAACATTGATCGGGAAATCATTGATGCTGGTAATCCGAATTTCTGACTTACCAAGCAATGCACCTGTTACCGATTGCTGACCTTGGCTGCCGTGAGCAGTTAAATGGATTGAGCCACTGTAGTCTTCGACCGAAGGATCGCGAGTTTCAGTGACATGAATACCGCGCTCTTTCGCTTCGATGCTGGCATTCACAAAGTTAACGCGCTCACGTAAAGCAGGAGTTAGCAAGCCCTTGAGAGCCGCCACCACAATCGGTTGGCTTTCGCTATTAGCGATTTCACCTTGGAGCTTGACATTAAGAGTATCGACACGACCGCCAGCCAGTTGACCAACCAGATTGCCAAGCATTTCCGCAAGTTGCAGATAAGGCTTGAGTTTTTGCCATACATCAGGGCGCAAGCCGGGGATATTCACCGCCGATCGCGCAGGTAGTCCGAGCAAGACATCACGAATTTGTTCAGCAACATCAACCGCCACATTGGTTTGCGCTTCTTCTGTCGATGCGCCGAGGTGAGGAGTCAAAATTACATTTGCACCAAGTTCACGTAAACCTGATACATCTTCGAGAGGCTCATTTTCAAATACATCGAGGGCGATCCCGCCGATTTTGCCGCTCTTGATGCCATCCGCGATCGCAACTTCATCGATGATCCCGCCACGAGCGCAGTTGATGATCCGCACACCGTCTTTCATGATCGCAATGCGATCGGCATTGATCAAGTGTGCTGTTTCCTTGGTTTTCGGCAAATGTAACGTGATGTAATCAGCCTCGCGCAAGAGGATTTCTAGCTCCACTAAATGCACGCCTAATTTTTCAGCACGCTCTGCGGTCAGGAATGGATCATAGGCAAGAATTCGCATTCCTAGAGCCTTAGCAACGGTGGCAACATGAGAGCCGATTTTACCTAAGCCAAGAATACCAAGGGTTTTCTTGTAAACTTCAACACCTGTGAAGCTCTTGCGATCCCATTTGCCACCCTTGAGGGATTGGTTAGCCGCAGGGATAAAGCGCGACAAGGACATCATCATCGCTAAGGTATGCTCAGCTGCTGCGATCGTGTTGCCTTCAGGCGAGTTGACCACCACAATACCCATACGAGTAGCTGTGGGAACGTCTACGTTATCGACCCCAACACCAGCACGACCGATAATTTTGAGATTTTTGCCAGCTTCAACGGCTTCCTTGACGAGTTTTGTCCCAGAGCGAATCATGATCGCGTCATATTCAGGAAGAATTTGGATCAATTCTTCAGGACTAAGAGTTGTTTTTACATCAACGGTGGCAACTTGAGAAAGGATATCGATACCAACTTGATCGATGGGGTCAGAAACGAGAACTTTGGGCATAACGATTAAAAAGTTTACCAGTGCCTATAGCGGAGGGTCTGCGACTACGCACTTAACGTACTTTAATAAACGTTAGGTACACGCAACTTAGACACACTAGGGCGACAATATTTGATTACTCAATTAATATTAAGGCAAAATTAAGCAATCCACAAATATAGGTGTTGCCACTCTCTCTATCAGGTTATGAGTTTGTCGAAGCGTCAAAATCTCTTTCAACTCATTTTAGGATCGCTATATAGCTGTCGCCACTTAATATCAACCCAAAAGAGGATGGCGGCGTGGAGCGCCGCCATCCTCTTTTGGGTTTTATGTCCTAACCAGACTGGCGACAGCTATATTAAAGTCACCGCCAATTAAAGTATTTCGTTGCATTTCGTTAAAAATTACAGAAGTTTAAAGATTGATGACTTGGGAAGACTTACTGATTTTTGGAGCGGCTTTGCTAGCTGGAGCGATTAATGGCATCGCTGGGGGAGGCAGCTTTATTTTGTTTCCTGCACTTTTGTATGTCGGCATACCACCGATTACAGCTAATGCTACCAATGCGATCGCCTTACTACCTGGAACGCTAGCCAGTGCAGGAGCCTATTACCGTGAGTTTCAGCATGATCGGCGATCGCTGATTCGGGTCTGCATATTAGGAGTAATTGGCGGACTATTGGGTGCGGTACTACTGCTTAGAACTCCACCAGCAAGCTTTTTGCAGATTTTGCCGTACTTATTATTAGTTGCAACCCTCGCCTTTGCTTTTAGCAACAAACTTACCAGATGGGTGGAAGGGCAACAGGTTTATTTTGCCAAGCTACAGGGCTTAAAAAACGTCTTGGTCATTGTCTTGCAGCTAGTTGTGGCTGTTTATGGTGGATTTTTTGGTGGTGGGATGGGAATTTTATTTCTCGCTAGTTTTGCACTCATGGGTATGACGAATATCCATCGGATGAATGCTTACAAAGTCATCCTCACAAGCTGTATTAATGCCGTAATCATTATCCCCTTTGTGGTGGCTGATGTGATTTTATGGCGAGAATGGGCGATCGCGGCGATCGGCGCATCCATCGGCGGTTATATCAGTGCCTACTACGCTCAAAAGATTGCGCCAATTATCGTCAGACGGTTTGTAATTGTCATTGGCTCAGTCATGACGCTGTACTTTTTTGCAAGAAGTTGGTTTGGCTGATTTTCAAATGATGCCTAATGTTAGGATGTAGCCGTAGCCATGAATGCTAGAAAAACTAAAATCCAATAGATATCTGCGGCGCAAAGCGCCGCAAATATCTATTGGGTATTATGTCCTGACTATGGCTTTACGGGACGTTACAAAATCTATAAATCTTAGTTTAATCTCAAAAAATATGGCAGTCAAACCAGATTGGTTGCGCGTAAAAGCGCCGCAATGGGAGCGCGTTGGTAATGTAAAAGAAGTTCTACGCGATCTGGGACTAAATACAGTATGCGAAGAGGCTTCTTGCCCAAATATTGGTGAATGCTTCAGCCAAGGGACTGCCACATTTTTGATTATGGGGCCCGCTTGCACTCGCGCTTGCCCTTACTGCGACATTGACTTTGAGAAAAAGCCTCAAGCCCTTGACCCATCAGAACCAATTAATCTTGGTGAAGCGGTGCGGAGAATGAAGCTCAAACACGTTGTAATTACGTCGGTCAATCGCGATGACTTACCCGATGGCGGTGCTTCACAGTTTGTGCGGTGCATCGCCGAAATCCGTAAATTAATGCCGCAAACCACGATTGAACTCCTCATTCCCGATCTTTGCGCCAATTGGGAAGCATTGGAAACTATCCTCGCCGCCAAACCCCATGTCCTAAATCACAATACTGAGACTATACCAAGGCTCTATCGCAGTGTGCGTCCGCAAGGAGACTATCAGCGTAGTTTGGAGCTTTTGCGCCGCGCCCGTGCGATCGCGCCTTGGGTTTATACCAAGTCAGGAATTATGGTGGGAATGGGTGAAACTGCTGATGAGGTACTAGAAGTTATGGGTGATTTGCGCTCGGTTGATTGTGACATTATTACAATTGGGCAGTATTTACAGCCTTCAGCTAAGCACCTAACCCTGCATGAGTTTGTGAAGCCTGAGCAGTTTGAGGCATGGAAGATCGCTGGTGAAGCGATGGGATTTTTACAGGTAGTATCTTCGCCGTTAACTCGTAGTTCTTACCATGCTGAGCAAGTTCAAGCCTTAATGGAGCTATACCCAAAAACAGCAGTTTTGGATAATTCATTCATTCGATGAGTTAATCAACGCATCAGTACAGCGCATCAGTACAGCGCATCAGTACAGCTGCCGCCAGTCTTGTTAGGACATAAAACCCAAAAGAGGGTGACGGCGCTCCGCGCCGCCTCCCTCTTTTGGGTTTTGATTTATCTTGATCCAAGTAGCGATAAATTGACCAAAGACTATTTTTATGATTACAAGCTATGAAAAATACTAATAATCTTTGGCAATCTAGTCGTGACTGGCTTGCTAACCAAATGGGCGTGAACGAGCAACGCAAAACTGAGGTCTATCTAGAAATTGCTCAGTCTGCAACTCTCAGAGATGCTACCTATTGGTTACAAATCATTTTTTCAGCAGGGATTGCCACAATTGGTTTAGCGTTGAGCAGCCCTGCGGTAATTATTGGAGCTATGTTGATTTCTCCATTGATGGGACCGATTTTATCTTTGGGGCTAAGTTTGGCGACTGGGGATTTTATTTTACTGGTTCGAGCGATCGCTAATCTGTCAATCAGTTGCTTAGTGGCGATTAGCTTCGCAATGCTGCTCATTTTTAGTCTGCCTTTTAAAGAAGCAACTAGCGAAATTTTAGCTAGGACTGCCCCGAACACTTTAGATTTGGGAGTCGCCTTGTTTTCGGGGGCGATCGGCACGATCGCCACTTGTAGTCCTGTTAAGGGTGTAATTACTTCCATACCTGGAGTATCGATCGCGGTGGCGCTGATGCCACCTTTATGCGTAGTTGGGTCTGGTGTGGGGATTGCCTTTAGCCTCAATTTTGACGAGGGATTACAGGTTTCGCGAGGGGGAGCCTTACTATTTTTGACTAACATTGTGGCGATCGCTTTTGCATCAACCTTAGTATTTCTGGCTTTACACATAGACACAGATACAGTTCGCCAACGGGTAAAGCTTTGGGGGGCAAACGATCTTGAGAGTAGAACTCTGCAAGACTTTTTAGGGCGCTATAGATTTCTCCAAAAACTACGCCCAATTGGTAGTTTGCCTGGTCGTTTGTTTGTTGTTATTTTAGCGATCGCCGCATTGATGGTTCCTCTTGGAAATTCTTTTGTAAGGCTAAGTGAAGAGGTATCGCAAAAGCAGCAACAAAATATGCTGCGCCGTAACGCAACTAATATTTGGCAAGATAATTTCAGTAATAGCTTTGACGATCAACCGCGATCTTCCATTGAGCGTTTGTTGATTACGGAACAAGATCAGTTGATTATTGTGCGATTAAGTATCTTCACCAGTAAGTTATATTCCCCAGAAGAGCGCAATCAGTATATTCAGAAACTTGCTCGCAAGCTAAATCGCGATCCCAAAAAAGTTCAACTTTTTTTAACGGAAATTCCCACTGCTTCCAATGATATTTTGGCAAAGAAAGAAGAGGTGATCTTACCTGAGGATGTGAAGCCACCTAGCATTGGTGAACTTCAAAAAGAAGTTTTGCAGACTCTTGATCGCGCGATCGCTAATCTTTCTTTACCACCTAACGCTAAGCTTTTGGACTATACGATGACCACAGGCAAAAACAAATCTGCACAGATTACGGTTACATATCTTAGCGATCGCCCAATGAGTGAAGATGCAAGACTATTGGTGATCAATGATGTGCAGCGCCGCATGGACATTAACGATGTTGAAGTTAGTCTCGAATATATTAATCAGGCGATCGGAGAGATTTCCTTTGCTGAGAATGCCCTAACTTTTTCTGAAACTGCCAATACTCAGTTAGATCAGATTGGCAATTTACTGCAAAAATATCCCGATCTTCAATTGCTACTCTCAGTAAGCCTTCGCAGTCTGGAAAGTGACACTTTAAGGCGTAGTCGTTTGCAAGCGATCGCCACCTATTTACAGTCCAAATGGCAAGTTGAAGCTAGTCGAATCAGTCTGTCGCCGATGTCTAACACCAATAGAATTAGCACTAATAGAATTAAGCCCAACGAGTCGGATGGTAATGAAAATCCTGTTGAAATAACTTTGCCAACCATCCCCCAAGATGGCAAAGTTATCTTCAAATTTGAAATAGTTCCTTCTGAAATTTAAAGGTCAAAAATTCCATGCGTGTTATTTTTTTTGGAACTCCAGATTTTGCCGTTCCTACTTTAGAGAAACTATTAACCGAGCCAGATTTTGAAGTACTGGGCGTGGTGTCGCAACCTGATACAAGGCGGGGTAGAGGCAACCAAGTCAGTGCTTCGCCCGTTAAAGCCGCCGCGATCGCCTCAAATCCCAACCTCAAAATCTGGCAACCTGATCGCCTTAAAAAAGATCAAGAAGTCATCGCCGAAATCACAGCATTAGCCGCTGATGTCTTTGTGGTGGTTGCTTACGGACAGATTCTTTCGCGCAAAATTTTAAATATGCCTAAGTACGGCTGTATCAATGTGCATGGCTCTCTTCTGCCGCAATATCGCGGCGCTGCACCAGTCCAATGGGCGATCGCTAATGGTGAAAATATTACAGGGCTTACGACAATGCAAATGGATGCAGGGATTGATACGGGTGCGATGTTACTTAAAAGAGAACTAACGATCCTTCCTGAAGATAATACAGATAGCTTGAGCGTGAAGTTAGCTGAGATCGGTGCATCTTTGTTGGTTGAGACCTTACGCAATCTTGATAAAATTATTCCAGAGCCTCAAGATGATGCCCTGTCTTGTTATTCGCCGATGATTGGACGCGAAGATTGGGAACTTGACTGGACGCAGCAGGCAACCGTTTTGCACAATCAGATTCGGGCTTTCTATCCCAATTGCTACACCAATTTTCGAGGACAGATATTAAAGATTACCAAAACAGAAGTAATTGCCGGCGATGAAAATTTAGAGAATATGGGGAAAGTAGTGGCAATCCTTAAAGGTCAAGGGTTGGGATTGCAGACAGGTAAAGGATTGTTGTTAATCAAAGAGTTGAAACCCGCAGGGAAAAAGTTGCAAACGGGTTGGGATTTTGTAAATGGGATGCGAATAGCGATCGGCGAATCTCTAAAAGACTAGTTGCAAAGCGCCGCAACTAGTCTTTTAGAGATTACTGCTTCGGTGCGGGAGTTGCGGGAGATGTGAAAGGTTGCTTTTGAGTAGAGAGGGCAGAAAGTTGCTTAACTTCATCTTTAAATTCAGCAGGCGCTAATTCTAGCCCTTTATCAAAGAGCTTTTTAGCTTCATCCTCTTTACCCTGAATTTGTCTCAATTGCGCTTTGCCAACATAGGGACGAAAATTTCTGGCATCTTCCTTAACCATCTGATCGTAAATAGCGATCGAGTCATCAATGCGATTTTGTTGGCGATAAACTTCACCCAAGATCCAACGCACTGCATTGGTGTCAATGGAGTTTGCTTGGATTTTATTGGCAGTTTCAGCGGTCTTGATCGTATCTTGCAAAATTCCGATCGCAGCTTCTGGACGTTTATCGGTTAACTCAATGCTGACAATGCTCTGTAAGGCGGGAAGATATCCTGGTTTGGTTGTCAAGATCTTGCGATACTCTGCTGACGCATTTTGTGGTTCTTTAAGTTCTACATAAGCGCGAGCTAGGGTCATGCGATATTCTGGCTGTTCAGGGAAAGTATCCGCAAGGGTCTGCAATGGCTCGATAGTTTCTCTAGCTTTGCCCAGTTGGTTTCTAAGGTTTACTAAACCAATTAGTGCAGTTTGGTTTTTAGGATCACTCTTGAGAACTGCTTCAAAGCCCTCGATCTGAATTTTGATGCGTTCTTGCTCTGAGGTGGATTGGTTAGAGTTATCAGTTACTGGCGGAGTGGTGGGTGCAAATAATCCACCGATTAGGGGTGCGATCGACACGCCCAAAAATGAAAGTGTAACCACAATCAATACGCCATTAATAATCCACTGTCTTGCTGTGCGTTGTGACACGATAAATAACCCTAATTCCAATTAGATGTAGTCTATACCAAAACTAAAAACAGCTATACCATTTTTAGTTTTACTCCCTTCCCAATATAAAAATACGCATTTAAAACCAAGAATTAGCGGTGCGGCGCGAAGCGCCGCACCGCTAATCTTTCACTGGGAAGGGAGTAGCAAACCTTAAAACCCAAAAAGATGTAGCGCACGCGCGGCGTGCGCTACATCTTTTTGGGTTTTAAGGAAAAGCATTGGTTCACGATCTTGCCTTTTTCTTTTTAGTTGTTGTCATTATTTCTGACTGGGCGATCTCCGCGTCCAAAATCGTCTGCCCTGTCGCCGCCAAAAATACATCATCTAGGCTAGGGCGAGACTGGGACAGGCTGAACACACTAATATCGACCGCTGTGAGGATGTTTTGCACCTCACCGATCGCGTTTGCATCTGGAGTCACAAATAAGTTCAGAGAGTTACCCTGAGCCGCATTGATAGTGATGTTCTGGACAATTGGTAATTGTTGTAAGATCTTTTGCGCTTGCTCAGCTTCTTTGCGATCCGCAAACTCTCGAATCCTGACAGTAATCCGATCGCCGCCAACTTTAGCCTTTAGCTCATTAGTTGTCCCCTCAGCGATAATTTTGCCCCTATCGATAATGGCAACGCGATCGGCTAAAGCATCAATTTCTTCAAGGTAATGGCTACTGATCAGTACAGTTACACCTGACGCTCTGAGGCTTCGCAAAAATTCCCAAATGGCAATTCGACTCTGAATATCTAAGCCGACAGTTGGCTCATCTAAAACTAATACTGGCGGCTGATGTAGTAAACCTGCGGCGAGATCCAATCTCTTTTTAAGCCCTCCTGAATATGTGCCAGAAAGTTTGTCAGCATAGGCTTCTAACTGCAATAAGTTCAGAACATACTCAATGCGATCGCCAATTTGCTTTTGGGGTATATGGTATAAAGCGGCTTGAAATTTGAGTAACTCTCGTCCTGTTAATACTTTGTCTAGGGCAACTTCCTGCGCGATATAGCCAATGCGATCGCGAATCAATCTAGCATCTGTAGCGCCAGCTACTTCTACCACGCCTGAGTCTGGCGTGGTTAAGGTACAGATGCAGCGCATCGTTGTGGTTTTGCCTGCTCCATTTGGGCCCAAAAGTCCATAAATTTGTCCTTGCGTAACATTGAGAGAAATTCCATCTACGGCAACAATCTCGCCATAAGTCTTCCTTAAATTTTCAATTCTTACTGCCAATTGCATGAATTTATCAAGATTATTGCGTTTCTCTAGGCTTCTATCTTATACCAAAACTAAAAATGGCTATGCCATTTTTAGTTTTGTAAACCCTTACTAGGTTCGGACTTTATAGCTGTCGCTACTTATATCAGAACAAATCAAAACCCAAAAGAGAGATGCGACGCGGAGCGCCGCATCTCTCTTTTGGGTTTTACAGCAATTTTCGATCAAATGAACCACAATAAAAATTTTGAAAGGGTTGTATGCCCTAACAAGAATGGCGATGGCTATAAGTCGCCAAAACACTAAAACTCACCGATCATTTTTACTTCAGTCTCTAGATTTATGCCGTAGCGATCGCCAATCACAGATTGAATATGCTGAATAAGTTTCAAAATATCACTAGCTTGGGCATTGCCAAGATTGACAATGAAATTAGCATGAAGTTCTGAGACTTGAGCATTACCAATTTGATAGCCCTTTAAACCTGCGTCTTGGATTAACTTTGCCGCAAAATGCGGTAAGGGATTGCAAAAGACGCTGCCGCAATTTGGTAAATGATAGGGCTGTGCGGTATGTCTTGCTTTCAATTTTGTTTCTGTATCTAGGGCGATCGCCTCAGCATTACCGCCAGTTTGAAACTTAAACTCCGCCTCTGTAACTAAGTGTAGTGAATGTTGCAAAACTGAAGTCCGATAGCTGAAACCCAAATCTTGGGGATAAATGACAGTGGTTTCTCCAGCTAAGCTGACTAATTTTACTGACTGCACACAGTCCGCCGCGCAACCTCCCTGCGCTCCTGCATTCATCACGACTAACCCACCCACTGTGCCTGGAATGCCCACCGCCCATTCAAACCCACTCCAACCGCGACTTGCTAGCTGCATCGCCAGTCGAGCCACAGGTTCACCTGCGGCGGCGATCACTTGCCCAGATGACTCCTCAAACTCAAGACCACGCAAATGTCTTGTGCAAATTACTAAACCTGCCAATCCGCGATCGCTGATCAGAAGATTACTCCCTGCGCCAATAACTGTCACTGACAAATGATGCTGGTTTGCCCAATCAAGACTTGCTGATAGTTCAAGGGAAGATTTTGGCGCGATGTAATACTCAGCTACACCACCAACTCGCATTGAGGTTAATCCCGCCAAGGGTGCATTTGCTCTAATTTGAGGCTGAGCTAACAGTTCGATGGACATGGAAAGTTTATAAAGAAGAGTTTATAAATTGCTTACTAAGAATAGGTATTAAAACCCAAGAATTAGCGGTGCGGCGCTTCGCGCTGCTAATCTTTTACTATGAGGGGAGTATCTTAGCTAGTTCTTGCATAGTCGGCGCGATCGCCTGATTGAGATTGCCCGCACCCAAAAAAACGGCTAAGTCGCCAGCTTTTAAATTTTTGACTAGAAATGCCTGCACGTCTAACAAGGTTGGTTGGTAATGCACTTGCCCATGAAAAGATGCAATAACTTGAGCCATTTTTTCACCTGTAATGCTGCCATCATTTGGCTCACTAGCCGCATAAATATCCGTCACCACTACCGTATCTGCATCAGCAAAGGAATTACCAAATTCCTGTAAAAATTTAATTGTGCGGCTATATCGATGGGGTTGGAAGATTGCAACCACTCGGCTAGTTGTGTTCTGTTGTCTAGCTGAAGCTAAAGTTGCGATTATCTCACTGGGATGGTGGGCATAGTCATCCACAAAAGTAATTCCATTTTGGATTCCCTTAAGCTCAAAACGGCGGCTAGCTCCTAAAAAGTCAGGTAAAGCCTCAACAATCACGTTCCACTCAGTTCCCACATAACGCGCTACAGCGATCGCGGCAAGAATGTTACTAAGATTATGTTTTCCAAGCAGCCCAGAAGAAACTTTGCCCAATGGCTTGCCGCGTTCTATGACCAAAGCCTGTGTATCGTCTGGGTTGTACTGCACGTCCGTCACTGTATAGTCAGCCTTAGCATCAGTCACACTATAGGTAATGTCCAGAGCAATATGCTTTTTTACGTTTGGACAGTCAATACAGCCAATCACGACTTCGCATTTTTTGGCAAAAGCCTGAAAAATATCAATCACCTGCTCAAGGCTCTGATAATGATCAGGATGATCTAACTCAATATTGGTAATGATGCCAATGTGGGACAAAAATTTTACGAGCGTACCATCCGACTCGTCAGCCTCAGCAACTAAATACTTGCCTCCACCCAATCTGGCATTTCCCTGCCACTCACTTACTTCGCCACCAATGATAATACTGGGGTCTAGTCCTGCTTTGAGTAGCAAAAAGCCTACTAAACTGCTAGTTGTGGTTTTGCCGTGAGTACCTGCTACAGATATTCCCTGAAACTGCTCAATCAAAGCTGCCAGTAAATCTGAGCGATGCAGAATTGGCAAACCATTTGCTAAGGCGGTCTGAAATTCTGGATTTTGGTCGTTGATGGCTGTGGAGCAGACCACCTGTGGAGAATGGTTCAGGCTAATATTCGCGGATTGATGTCCCTTGAAAATCTTTACCCCGAGGGATTGTAGCTTTTGAGTGATGCGATTGCTACTAATGTCTGAGCCAGAAACCGTAAATCCTTGCCTTGCCAAAATATAGGCGATCGCTGACATTCCGATACCGCCGATACCCACAAAATGAAACGGTCTACCGCTGAAATCAACTGGATTCAGCATTTATCCTTTTTACCCACCAAATAACGAGCATCATCATATCAGATTAAAAGTGTCGCTTTTCTTAGTAATTCCAGAGAAGGGCCGCGCCATGCGCGACACTTCCCTATAACTTAGACCATTAAAGACTCTAAGCCTTCGGGATCAAGAATACAAAGAACATCGCGATCGGGTATACGCTGAATTAATTTTTTGCGCTCCAGTTTACCCAGCACACGAGTCACAGTTTCTCTTGCTAAGCCACTCAAGCTACTGAGTTCGCGGTGAGGTAAGTTAGGAATCTCCAATCCCTCACCAACTTTTGTCCCTTGACCTTCAGCCAAAAACAACAAAACATCAGCAACTCGTGAGGTGCTATCAGCCTCGCGAAGCCGCAGCCTACGATTTACTTGACGTAACCGCTTCGCCATCAGTCGGGCTAGGTGAATACCCGCAGTTGGCTCTGTTTCAATCAGATGTACAAAATCTGAAGCTGGCAAACTACCGATTACTGTCGGAGTTAGAGTTATTACATCAGTAGAGCGTGGTACTTGATCAAGAGGAGCCATCTCCCCAAACATTTCACCAAATCCTAAGATGTTTAAGGTGATCTCTTTACCATCAAGGTTGTAAGTGCGGATTTTCGCCCATCCACCTAAGATGAAATAAACTGAATTTCCCCAATCATTCTCCAGCAGGATTACTTGATCGGCTGGATGATTGCGTGTGACCATATGAGCAGTCGCTCTAATAACTGACTCTTCAGGTAGCCCCATAAAAAACGGGGCAGACATAATTTTTTGCTGAAGATCAGTTTGATCTCGCATAGTAACCGCTCATAATTCTTAAATTTCGATCTTACAGCAATTATCGATCAAACTAACCAAGAAAGCATTGCAAAGCAACGCTTTCTTGGTTAGTTTGATCGATACAGTGCTTTGTGCTTTCAAAAATTTCTCTGTACCTTTTAAAGCCCCAATAGGCTGTAGGGAGAAGAAACATTAAAACCTAAAAAGCTGTAGTGCACGCGCAGCGTGCGCTACAGCTTTTTGGGTTTTGGGTTTAATTATGCTTGCCAACTTAGTAGTTAAGCTGATCAGCATTTAAAATGCATACCAAAAACCAGGAGATGATCGTGCCGCGCGAAGCGCGGCACGATCATCTTGCAACTTAAAGACGCATCAGCTTACTAACTGGATAGCTTTTGCTTCAATAAGCTAATATTTGCGGCACTCAGGTCAACTTGAACTTCTAAGCGTTGCGTTTCGTCACGAAATAAAACTATTGAGTCCCCATTTGCTTGAATGATGCTTCCAAATTGAGGGTTTGTTAACTGAATTTTTTGGTAGACAATTTTAGGCAGCGTAATCCTTAATTGATATCCCTTTCCAGATGAAGGCAATATATCTAGCTGCTGATTAAAAAGGTTGAGCTGAAAGTAACCGACAGATATGTTGCGCTCTTCAGGACTGTTAGGCTTAAACCAGTAAATTGTAATCCCCCTTAGACTAGAGTTTTGAATTGCAAAAGTCTCGTCAAGAGCCTGTTTGTTCCAGTCGATCGCTACATTTCCAGCTTCTTCGGTCAATGGGCGTTGCTGCCAGAGTATCTCCTGTCCAGATAAAGACGACCACCATTGAGAAATACGGACGAGGTTCGATTCAGATTCAGGATCGGTGCTGCCTAATGACCAAGTGATGGTTGATTCCATTAGTTTTCTGGTGTGTGTAATTTCAAATTTTTAGTTATTCATAAGTCTATACCAAGTTAGAAACCCAGAGAGATTTTTGAAAGTGCTGCGAAGCAGCACTTTCAAAAATCTCTCTGTATCCTTTAAAGTCTCAATAGGCTGTACTAGTTTTTGCTACTCCCTTCCCAGTGAAAGATTAGCGGCGCGAAGCGCCGCACCGCTAATTCTTGGTTTTTAATGCCTATTTTTATACTGGGAAGGGAGTATCAGGACATAGAAGCCAAAAGAGGGAAGCTCTCCGCTTCCCTCTTTTGGCTTTTTCAAAAAGGTGCAGGTAACACTTCTAGATGCCTTTACCTTCTGCGACAATAAATATATAGATGAGTATTTTGTTGAGGGTGCAATGTACCCTCAACAAAATACCTGATTTAATGCCGATTCACAAAAGTTACGAACACTTTTGTGAATTAAAATCGAATCCAATACAGCCTGTTGAGGCTTTGAGTAGTACAGGAAATTTTTTAAAAGTGACGCTTCGCGTCACTTTTAAAAAATTTTCTGGGTTTTACTACAGCGCAAAGCGCTGTAAGGGTTTTAAAATTAGAGAATGGCATTGCCATTTTCTAACTTGGTATAGACACGTTTAATTGTTTGAGGAGATCTAAAAGAAATGTTTGGAATTGGCTGGCCAGAAGTAGTTGTAATTTCATTAGTCGGTGTGGCAATCTTTGGGGCTAATCGTATCCCTGAAATTGGTCGTAGTGTTGGTCAAGCTTTGCGCGGATTTAAAGATGAAGTTAAAGGGAAAGAGGAGGACGCATAGACAATAAGCAGCCTCAAGATTAAAACGCAATGTATACAAGCTAGAGAGCTGCGCTGCTTTGCAGCGCAACTCTCTAGCTTGTATGCATTGGTTATACCGAAATATTCGACACTAAATTTTGAAGCACCACATCTTTTGTCTGTAGACTCTTAAGCATCTCCATATGGACTTCACCCTCTGCAACTATCTGAATTAAGCGATCACTTGGCAAATCTTCTTCGTCCTCTATGTTCAAGTGCTTTGTTTGATTAATTATTTGTTCATTTAGAATAGGCGATCGCAGTGGGCATGAAAGATTAATCCTAAGATAACTGGACGGTAATCTGGTTAGCTTACTTGACCACTCGATCGCCACTACTCCAAGGGGAATATCATCGTCGCGCCAATATTCCTCCAGATGTAAACTAGGTATCTGAGATGCTTCTAGTCTATAGAGGTCGATGTGGTAGAGAGGTAGGCGACCTTCTGTATATTCATCAATCAGTGTAAAGGTCGGGCTAGTTATGGTGGTGCTAATACCAAGAGCGATGCCAAAGGCTTGCATAAAAGTAGTTTTACCACTACCAAGATTTCCTTCTAACAAAATGATCGTTCCAGAGGTCACAAGTTGCGCCAGTTGGGTAGCGATCGCCTGAGTCACATCAAGATTACTGGCATAAAGTTCAATCTTCGCAGTCTCAGTCATAATTCGGGTAAACTTTTGTAGGCAGGTAACACTTTCAAAGTTTGATTTAAAGTATTTATCTTCTTCTTTTACCTTATTGGGATAACTTCGGCAAAGTTTTTATGGATACGGATATTCTTCAGTCACTCACTCATCTTGATCAAAGTGGTAATGCTCAGATGGTAGATGTGACCCATAAGCCACAAACAGTGCGGCGGGCGATCGCTGTATGCGAGATATCCATGAAAACAACAACTTTGGATGCAATTCAGGCAGGCAATGTAGAGAAAGGTGATGTCTTGGGTGCTGCAAGGCTAGCTGGACTTATGGCAGCAAAACAGACTTCAAGCTTGATCCCTATGTGTCACCCCCTCAACCTAACCAGTGTGGATGTCAAGATCAGGCTAGACGAAAATCTTCCAGGCTACCAGATTGAAGCTGAGGTAAAAACCAAAGCCGAGACAGGGGTTGAGATGGAGGCTATGACCGCCGCTACAGTTGCAGCATTAACCATCTACGATATGGCAAAGTCATTGGAAAAAACAATGGTAATTTCTAATGTCAGATTACTCCACAAAAGCGGAGGCAAGTCTGGAGACTTTAATGCTCCGAGAGGAGAATATTGCGAGTTATCTTAAGACGAACTAGAAATAGAGTTGCGGCGCTTCGCGCCATAACTCTATTTTTGGTTTGCTTTGAACTGCTTGGTTATACTTAAATTTTAACGCCAGACTTTCTTGCAATCCAGATTTCCCAACTACGCAAAAAGCTTGATCTGGCTTTGAATATAGAAGAAATTGATGGCTTAAAAGCGATTTCTTCACAGGGAGGCTGCACTAAGATTGTAAATAATCCTAGTCGATTGCCCACAATGGTATCTGTAAACAAGCGATCGCCAACCATTGCGACTTGCATCGGTGGTAACTTCATCGCTTCTAAAACCTGCCTCACGACTCGCCGTGAAGGTTTCGCCGCGCGACTACGATAGGGAAGGTTTAGACTTTCAGCTACTTTTTGAATACGGCGATCGCTAAAATTGTTACTTGCGAGCCAAATCGAGTAGCTAGGTCGCATTAGCTGCACCCACAAACGGATCTCTTCAGAAACCTCTGATTCGTCATCACCAATTAGTGTATTGTCTACATCCAAAATCAGACCACGCAATCCGAGGGATTCCATTAATTTAGGCGTGATTGCATAAATTGGAGCTGACAGAACCAAGTCAGGAGCAATAAGTTGCCAAGGTTTCACAAATATTTTAAAAATGTTAAATAAGTAACAGCTACGAATATACTACATCGCTATGTAAAGTTTAGCGGAGGATTGAGGCGATTCGCGCCTCAATCCTCCGCTAAGTTTGGCAACAGATATGCTTACTCCTTTCCCACCCAAGAATTAGCGTTGGGGGGGGGGGGGGCCCCCCCCCCAGTTTTGTGGTGTTTTTGGTATATATTTTACGGGGGGGGGGGGGGGTGGGGCAAAAAAAAAAAAACCAAAATAATTTTTTTTTTGTTTTTTTTTTTTCTACCCAACCCCACCCCAACACTAAAAAAAACCCCACACCAACCCCCTCTGCCTGGGGCCCCCCCCCCCCCCCCCCCAAACGCTAATTCTTGGGTGGGAAAGGAGTAAGCATATCT
>JBBQRB010000050.1:0-16945 GCA_038215315.1 Pseudanabaenales cyanobacterium | reverse complement strand
CAAAATCTGTTGTGTGTTTTTTTTTTTTTTTAAAAACATTCATCCCTCCTCGTTTATTTTTTCGTGGGGCGGCGATCCGCCCCCCACCTCTAATCTTTGGGCTTTAATGACTATTTCTACACTGGTAACAAACTATCACTTCTTGGTATGCACCAAGAAGTGATAGTTTGTTACCAGAAATTGAAATGACGGGATCGAATTCACGATAAAATGATGCACTTATGATCAAGTTAAATTAAACGCTCATTACTGAGTTTTTTATTCCAGTCTTTTACAAGCGTCACTCATGTGGATTTAAGTAGTTTATTTGATACACCAAAGCCCGTTATCGGAGTTATCCATCTCTTGCCATTGCCTACTTCGCCGCGTTGGGGGAGCAGTCTCAAGGAAGTAATCGATCGTGCCGAGCAAGAGGCTACAGCGCTCGCTGCAGGTGGAGTGCATGGCATTGTTGTCGAAAATTTCTTTGACGCGCCATTCACTAAAAATCGAGTCGATCCTGCTGTAGTTAGCTCTATGAGCTTAATTGTGCATCGGGTCAAGCAAATGGTCGGCATTCCTGTCGGTATAAACGTACTACGAAATGATGGTCATAGTGCGTTGGCGATCGCCTCATGTGTCGGAGCAAAGTTCATTCGTGTTAACGTCTTGACCGGAGTAATGGCAACTGATCAAGGGGTTATCGAAGGCGATGCCTACAATCTCCTTCGGTATCGCCGCGAACTTGGAACAGATGTGAAAATTTTTGCAGATGTTTTAGTGAAGCACGCCCAGCCTATTTCAGTTCCGCAGATCTCTGCCGCAGTCCACGATACAATCCATCGCGGGCTTGCCGATGCAGTCATTTTGTCGGGATGGGCAACAGGTTATCCGCCAACATCAGAAGATCTCAAGGAAGCTAAGCTGGCCTGTGGCAATACGCCTCTTTTAGTTGGTTCTGGAGCAACTTGGGATAATGTATCTCAATTAATGGATTACGCTGACGGTGTGATCGTTTCTAGCTCTCTTAAGCGCAATGGTCAAGTTCAGCAAGCGATCGATCCAATTCGAGTCAGTCGTTTCGTTGATGCCGTACGATTAGATATTGCTAATAAAAAGCTAAATCATAGCGTTGATGATCAGCAAATATTGCGATCGCCGCCTGTGTCGATTGGGTAGAATCTTATAGTTAACTAAATTAACAATGGCAATGTATTGCCATTGTTGAAAGTCCTTATTGTTTTGGTAGGTATAAATTGTCAGGAACTGCTATGCGAAAACGATCTGAGCCTTGGTTGCATCGGTGGTCGCGCCCTGCGATCATTGCTTTGACCATATTTGGCTTTTCTCTCACAACTTACTTGACCGTAACTCATTTTTTCGGACAAAAAGTAGCCCTCTGTGAAGTTGAAGGCAGTGGTTGTGATTTAGTTCTGAGTAGCGATTACGCTAAAGTCTTTGGAATCCCATTGACAATTTTTGGAGCTTTAAGCTATCTCACGCTAGGGATTTTGGCAGGATTGCCATTGCTACTAAAACGAGGCGAGCCTAAGGCGCAGAACCAACTAAAGGAGACTTCTGCATTTTTAATGTTTATGGTGTCATCATCAACCTTTGTTTTTAGCGGATATTTGATCTATTTGCTTGCATCAGGTAGCATTGGCGGCACTCCGCAGGTTTGCCTTTACTGTATCTCCTCTGCAGCGGCTATGACCACAATTTGGCTATTAACCATATTTGGTAATGCTTGGAAAGATGTGGGCAACCTATTCTTTACAGGTGCATTGGTTGCCATTGTCACGCTTACAGGCACTCTCGGTGTCTATGCCAGTCAGGGCAAACTAGCGGCTCAGAGTGGTTCTTTTGCTGGAAAGCTGGCTCAACATTTAACTGCGACCAATGCCAAGATGTACGGTGCATATTGGTGTTCGCATTGCGCTGAGCAGAAACAAATATTTGGTGATGCTCAAAAGCTGATCCCCTATGTGGAATGCGATGCTAAAGGTACAAACCCTCAGACGCAACTATGTCAGCAAAAAGGAATTACTGGTTTTCCCACTTGGGAAATCGACGGTAAAATGCTGTCTGGTAGACGTAGTTTAGATGAGCTAGCCGAAGCCTCTAAATATATTGGCGATCGCAGCTAAATAATTCTTTTTATGTAAGTAATGGCGGCGCGAAGCGCCGCCATTACTGCTTGGGGCATTAAGGTAAATTCCAATAGGTAGCTCTTTCTTTGAGCCAACCATTTTTCCGCCATTTATTAACTATAGAAAATACTTGTTCTCGTAAATCTAGATATTGCAGACCTCTTGGTAAAGCGATCGCTAAACTATGGACAGCTAAGGGCTGACCAATTACTGCATATTCTGGGTTGTCATTTAGCCATTGCCAAAGGCTAGTGCGATCGCCAACAAAAGCTTTAATTTTTCCTGAACGTAGAGCTTCTAAACCATTCAAATATGAACTTACGCCAATTATTGATGCTTTGGGGAATTGAGACTGAATTACAGCGATCGCAGTGGAGTTTTTGAGAACACCTATATTTATTGTTCGTTCTAGTTCCTGTAGCGATACATCACGCTTGGCGATCGCCACTGTGCTGTCTGTGTAGTAGGGCAAAGAGAAATCAACTAAACGCGAACGGTTAGTCGTGACCGTAATTTGGGCGATTGTCAGATCGACTTGACTATTTTGTATTGCTAGTAACCGATCTCGATTTTTTAAAGAAACCAAGTCAATAGAAATATTTAGTTCTTTAGCTAATTCGCGGGCAATATCAATTTCTAGTCCTAGTAAGTTGCCATTGCGATCGCGAAATCCCAAGGGATATAAATTATCTTTGACACCAACGGTCAACTTACCGCGTTTGGTTGTGTTGATCGCTGGTAAATCCGAAGCAAATAAAGATTGTGCTTGGCTTAGCAATAGATAACTTTTTAAACTGAAAATGGCAAATACGATCAAAAGTAATGATCTTGATGTTTGTTGACAAAATCGATTATTTTTGATCATCTGCAAGTCCGCTTCGCTAAAGGTTTCTAACTTATTAAGTAAGTAGGTGCAACCTCAAGAATCAGATTTGCCCGCGAAGCGGGCAAATCTGATTCTTGGGGTTTGGGTCTTAGTAAGATATTGATGATTTTATCGCATAGCGATCGCGAGATTTTCCCAGCGCAAATTTAAGAGATTCTGCCACTGTTTGATTAGATTGCGTGACAAACACAACTAACCCCAACACACAAAGTCCCGTAGCGATCGCAAATATATTAGTGATCCCCACTAAGCCAATCATCTTCCCCATGATCGGGCCTGCTAGAGCAATACCCACATCAAATCCAACCCAAGTCATCCCAAATATATATCCACGTTCCTGTGGCACTGTGCGATCAGCAAGTAAAGCAACAATCGAGGGAATCACAATACCAGCGCCAATACCTTCAGCGATTCCTGATAACAAAAATGCATAGTTATGGCTAGCAAAAAATATTGTAATCATGGAAATTCCGTAAAAACAGATGCCAATCGAAATAAAAATACCACGCCCCCATGCATCACTCAGCCTTGCCACAGGGAACCTAATAATAAACCCAGACAATGCGGCTGCCATATAAAACAAACCAGCATTAAGAGAAATATTTTTTTGCTGCATTAAAATCGGCATAAAAGAACTAAGTGTCCCGAAAGATAGTCCAACCAATAATAAAACAGTTGATGGAACCCTGACTCTAGGACTAAAAAGGGTCTGCCAAAATCCTAGTTTTACCGCAATTTGCGATTCTCCTTTGCGATCGCTTACTTTACCTTCAGTTTCTATTTGCGTAGTTATTATCAATCCAATTAAGGCGAATAAAGATGCACAAACAAATAGAAGCTGATATCCCCAAATTTCATAAATTACCCCACCAATCGCAGGACCAAAGGCTAGCCCCAAAGGATTAACTAAACTCATATATCCAATTATTTCACCACGCTTATCTACAGGAGCAAGGTCAGCGATCAGAGCACTATAACTCGAAGCAAAGGCAGCAATGCTGATCCCATGCACGGCGCGACAAACCATCAATAAAGGAATAGAAGGTAACACTGCATAACATAAAGGCATGATAGTCGCCACAATCAATCCAATTCTCATGGTGTAACGTCTACCTTTGCGGTCAGAAAGTCTTCCTAAATACGAACGACAGACAAGTAAGCCGATCGCGAAAGAACCCATTACCAAGCCAATCTCATCAAATGATTTCGTTAAGGAACGTATATATAAGGGAATAGTTGGCAGTTGTGATGCCATGCTTGACCAGAAAAATAGACCAGCCCAAAAAACCGCAGTCAAATTTTTACGAAGTGAAGTATCAAGACTAGAAAAAGTGTTTAAGGACTGCATGAACTATGTATCTATATCAATTATTTGTATTCAGAAAATCCAAGAGAAGATTACAGCATTAGTTCTAAAATACACAGCCCAAGCCATTTACTAAAGCTTCATAAATAGAAACTTGTGACAAATGACTTGGGCTGCGATTAGTTATTCAAGATTATTGCTTGAGTTCTTAATAAAAAAAATCAAGCTATCAGATGAAGATTTGACTCAATTGGCTGTTTGCGATACAAACAACCTAATCACTAGTACTTAACAGGAGCAGAGGAGCGATCGCGAGAAGGACGACGTGAGTCATAACCGCCTTCACGATTGCTACCACCACCTTCACGATTACCACCATTACCGCCACCGCCTTCGCGACCACGATAGCCACTCTGTCCACGCTTAATCGGTTTGCCACTGCTATAGGAGCCATCGCCGCGATCGCGACCACCAGATGGGCTATGGGGTTGCTTGGCTAAAACTTGCAATGCGGCTTGTTCAGATTTCTCTGATTGCAATTGAGTATAGGCAAGTTGTAGTGCTGCTGCTGCGATCGCTTGAGGATCGTAATCTTCAACCAATTGCGACACTAAAGGCAAGAAGGAAGCCAAACGTTCACCCGCCAAAGCTTGGAGAATTTGCTCAGTGAAACGTCCGATCCGACGCTCCTGAATTTGAGCAACACTAGGCAGTGGAATTGGAGGCAGAGGCATTCCCACTTGTTGTTCTAGCTGACGCAGCTTATAACGCTCTTTCCCAGAAATCAAAGTAATCGCAATTCCCTTCTTGCCAGCACGCCCTGTCCTACCAATACGGTGAACATAGCGCTCAGGATCATCAGGAATATCAAGGTTGAATACATGGGTTAACCCATCAATGTCCAGACCACGTGCCGCAATGTCAGTAGCGACAACCCAACGAACCTGTTGGTTACGGAAACGGCGTAGTAAGTTCTCGCGTTGAGACTGAGACAGATTTCCGTGATACTCGTCAACACTGTGACCAGACGATTGCAGAACCTCAGTCAATCGACTTGCGGAATCTTTAGTACGCACAAAGATAATTGCGGAAGTAGGAGCTTCATACTCCAAAACAGGTAGTAGAGCTTCTTCTTTGGTCAAGTGATAAGGAACCAAATAAATCTGCTGTTCAATACGAGTTGGTGTTGAATCTTGGGTCTCAACCTTGACAGTTACGGGAGACTTCAAGAAATTTTTAACTAAACGCTTAACCGCGGGAGGCATTGTCGCAGAAAAGAAAGTGCTTTGCTTGGAAGCAGGAGTTGTTACTAAGATCCTCTCTACGTCTTGAATAAAGCCCATATTGAGCATTTCATCAGCTTCATCAAGTACAAACCAAGCTAGTTGCTCAAGCTTGAGCTTGCCACGTTCCATTAAGTCAATCACACGACCTGGTGTACCAACTACAACATGAACTCCCCGATCAAGCTGGATCATCTGGCGATCAATTGCTGATCCACCATAAACAGTCAGGATTTTTGCTCCTGGCTTAGTGTTAAAACTCCGTAGAGCCTGTCCAACTTGAATCGCAAGCTCACGAGTTGGCGTTAAAATCAGTGCTTGTAGTGAGTCACTATTGAGATCGAGGCGCTCTAGAATTGGTAATGCAAAAGCAGCAGTTTTGCCTGTGCCAGTTTGAGCCTGTCCGAGTACATCTGCACCCGCCAATAATTGAGGAATAGCTTGTTCCTGAATAGCTGTTGGTTCGGTGAAACCGATGGACTCCAACTTAGCAACACGAGCTTCTGAAATACCGAGAGAAAGAAAAGATGAGGGCATGGATGATCCTAAGATTTGCAGCAAATTTGTTCTAAGAACAGTTCGCCTATTCTGCCAATCGCACGCGATAAACAATCAAATACAAAGCCGAAGGACATCTCTGCCCTAAATTTTAAGCGATTTAAAAAAAGTTTTCCTATGAAAACCTCAGCTTCCAAAGATTTAAGATTGCTTTGGATAGTCATGCAATGGGAGAAGTCAGCAAAATGATGTTAATTATTAAACATTATAAACCAATGTTAAAGAATGTAAACAGTCTTTTAGAGGATTTATAACTAATGATGAGGAAACTTGTGGTTGTTACAGTAGCTGTTTGGTTAGTCACCCAAAAGGTTTTTTCGAGAGTTGTCTAACTTATTCCAAAGATCTTTAATTTGATTGTAAGCCTCCATCGGAGTGATTTTACCACCCGTCTCTAGACCACATATTAGAGAAATTCGGTTTGTGAACTCCTGTAAGTTTGCATCAAATGCAATGTTTTGCGGTGAAAACTCACCTCTATAGTTAGAGATAGGATTTACAAATTTATCTTTGTCAGAGTTAGACATCTAGATATGGTGACAGACTGGTCTTGGTGGGATGTAAGTAGGCAGATTGAGAGAGTCTCAATATTACAGGAGCGGGACATCGGAGAGAAAGATTAGTTCGCAACCTGCCCAGATATTCTGGTAATCAAAAAACTTTTTCTATAGAGCAATCTTTAAGACAACTTTTTAGATTTTACTTCAACTAAAACATAGTTTCCAAACTAAGCAAGCTTAAATTTAGCAGCTAAAGCAATGATTCCCTCAATTACCTTATAAAATGTTACCACTTGGAAAGCATTGCTCTAGCTGTAAATTTTGGGGAAGGAATCTTTATAAATTCCTGTATCTTGCTTTGCTCAATCAACCTAAACTTGAGTTTTAAGCCCAACAAGAGCAGATTAGCTTATGAGCAAGCTTAGTTTGCAGCAACTACTCTTTTGAAGGCTACGGCAAGTTTAGACTTACGGCGTGCGCCTGTATTGCCATGGAGAACTCCTCGTTTGACTGCGCGATCAATTTTGCTATAAGCCAAGGATTGCTTAGTGTTTACTGATTCGAGTGCTTCAGGAGTCGGATTGGCTTTATAAGCCTCAATTGCTTCTAAGTAGCTTTTCATTAAAGTTTTGACAGCAGACTTATATGACTTATTATGCAGACGGTTACGCTCAGCGATTTGAATACGCTTTTTCGATGACTTGATGTTTGCCACAGTTTATTCTCTCAGCGAAATGACATGGTTTAAGGCATTCATTATCGTAACATTTTGGCTGGATTTTACAAGAGAAAACAAAATTTACTTTTTGATCTCTTTGATCATCGTGTGATCACTACACATCCTTACTCACAAAAGTGTTGACACTTTTGTGAGCTAAAACCCAAAAAACTGTGGCGCACCCACAGCGTGTGCCACGGCTTTTTGGGTTTTAAGATTTCTTTTGCCTACTCCCTTCCCAGTATAAGAATAAATATTAAAACCTAAGAATTAACGGTGCGGCGCTTCGCGCCGCACCGCTAATCTTTCACTGGGAAGGGAGTATCTAATAACTAAATAGTCACTTAGTCCCTGTTTCGTTATTTAGTCTTTGATTAATCTCATCCTCAAGCAGCCATGACTTACCTAAATTTTGTTTCTTTCCTTGGCATTTTTGGATTTTGCTTTATAGCTTGGATCTTTTCTGAAGATCGCCGAGTTATTCCTTGGCGCGTAATCATTTGGGGAATAGGCTTGCAGCTAATACTTGGATATTTAGTATTTCAGCAACCCCAAACACGAGAAGCTTTGCGATGGTTTAGTGCGCTGTTAGATGGCATCTTTGCTTCGGCTGATACTGGTGCTAGGTTCGTGTTTGGACGTTTACTCGTACCGCCTACGGGTCAGGAACCTTACGTATTGTTACCATTACTCCCAGATGGTAGTTGCCCCCCAGGTCAGGTTTTACTGGATGATCTAACCAGTGTGGCAAGTGCGACTGCGAGTTACTGCACTACTAACCGTTTGTCCTATGTGTTTGCTTTTCGAGCTTTGCCTGCGGTGATTTTTTTCTCAGGGTTAATGGCTTTGCTCGAAAATTTGGGGATCATTCAGAAAATTGTCGAAGTATTTGCTAAGTTATTCTTCTGGTCAATGCGTCTGAGTGGTGCGGAGTCCCTGAGTGGGGCAGCTAATATCTTTGTAGGTATTGAGGCGGCGATCGTAGTTAAGCCGTATCTTCCTAAAATGACCCGTAGTGAACTATGTGCGATTCTGTCTTGTTGCTTTGGGACTGCGGCTTCTTCGACTCTAGCTATCTACACTAGTTTTTTACGTCCCGTGTTTCCCAATATTTTGGGGCATTTAGTCTCAGCTTCAATTATTGCCATTCCTGCTTGTTTTGTATTATCAAAGATCTTAGTTCCTGAAACAGAAGTCCCTCTGACTATGGGTGGCATTCCCAAGGAGGATAAGTCCACAAAACCTGAAGAGGACAGTGAACTAGAAAATGCGGGTGGCGAGATGATGAAAAAGATGAGTCCAATGGATGCCACAATCATCGGTGCGTTGGATGGCTTGAAAATGGCAGCGTCGATCGCGGCAATCCTGATTTTAGTTGTTGGCTTAGTCGATCTTGTTAACCAAATTTTTGGTTGGTTGGCGACGATTAGCGATATTTTTAAGGTAATTAACCTGCCTAATATCCAAGGAGCTTTGTTTTATCCCTTAACTTTGCTAACTGGCGTATCTCTGGATGACTCTTGGACGGCTTCGGTGATTATTGGTCGCCGCTTGTTAGAAACAGCGATACCTCCGTATCAGGCTTTAGCTCAGGCTGCTAAGGATGGTCTGATTAGCGATCGCACCGTAATTATTGTTAGCTATGCCTTGTCTGGTTTCGCTCACCTTGCCTCGGTAGGGATTTTTGTGGGAGGTACAATTGCTCTTATTCCCTCTCGCCGTCGTGATATTTCTGACTTAGGCTGGAAAGCCCTATTTGTCGGGACTTTAGCTACACTGATGATCTCTAGTATTGCTGGAGTATTTGATGATGGTAGTCCAAGTATTTTGGGGGAAAAGAAAAAGGTTGACGTTCCTATACCAACGCAACCAATAACTTCACCTCGTCCTACAAGTTCACCAACTATTAATCCAGCCCTACCGACTAATCGACCTATCGCGACTCCCAATGTCACACCTAAGGTTTCACCGACTTTACCAGCTACACGCTAACACCTCAAAGCTAAATAAAAAAGGCGGCGCTTCGCACCGCCTTTTTTATTTAGCTTTGAGAGATTTGTTATTGTTAATCTCGAAATTGTTGTAACTCGGACTTTAATTGGGCAATTTCGGCACGGAGATTATCGATGGTTTCTTGAAGCTCATCGGCATTGATATCGCCATCTTCGTTGGTGACATTCCCCTTTTGCTGCTCGGCTTTTTCTAAAATTGTTTCAACAAAAATACGGATTTGTTCGCGCTGTTCGGCATCAAACTTGCTCAAGGCACTGAGTGTATCAGTGACAGTTTCCTCAATACGATCAATTACAGCCTCAGCGGTGGCTCTACCAATAAAGAAAGCGTCTAACGGTGATTTGCTCATGTTTTTTGATTATTGGATCTAATTTATGAAGCTGTTTGTTCATTAACTAATATAGCGTTTTCAGAAGTTCTATAACCTATTTTTAAAATGGGGGGGCGATAGTTAGTGTTCTAAGTAGGCAAGCATAATTAAACCCAAAACCCAAAAAGCTGTAGCGCACGCGCAGCGTGCGCTACAGCTTTTTGGGTTTTAAGGTTTCTTTTGCCTAGTTACTTAAAACAAGTTGACAAGTAATGGATGGTGGGGCGAAGCCCCACCATCCATTACTTGTCTGAGTATAGTCATTTACGTGTACCGATTAAGGTTTCAAAGGACTGTATAGAGCTTCTAGATCTAGAAAGGGGCTTTGATTTTTGGCTCTTTGTAATCAAGTTCTTTGAGCTTTTTGAGAATGCGACTGAAATACTCTTGCATATATGCTTCAAGAGTGGTCATCTCTTCTTCTTCCAATTCAAAAATCTTGTAAGTTTGCTTCATGTCAGCGTCAAGGGGGATGCCACTCGCAAGGACTTCGGCGTAAGCCATCCGCTCAGCAAAGCTCCAACCCCACTCAAAGCCAAGGGCCACCTTACGAGTAAAGCGCAACAATCCTATTGGCATATTGGCAGTTCGTCTGGTGCGTCCTGACATCCTTTCGCAGAGTTTGATGATTTCACTGGGTTGCCATGCTTTTGGCCCTGCGATCGCAAAAGATTGTCTCTCTGTTGCTTCGACTGTCAACGCTCGGACAGCAAATTTGGCTATATCTTGAGTATTCATATAAGCGATCGGCGAGGACTCGCCTCCAATCCAAATAGTTTGATTCTCTAAAATGGGAATTGCATACTCTCCAATCAAGTTTTGAAAAAAACCACAAGGTCTCAGGATGGTGTAATTAAGGTCTGTAGAAGCCAAAAACTTCTCGGTAGAGTATTTAATATCCATCAATGGGACGTTGGGATATTTCTCAGCATTAAGAATTGAGAAAAAGACAAAACGATTAACTTTAGCTCGTTCGGCTGCTTGAATAAGATTGACTTTGCCTAGCCAGTCTACATCTTTGATCCGCATTGCTCCAGTAGCTCGAGTTGTGGCTGCGTCAATAACTTCAGTAACCCCTTCTAATGCATCATCTAGGCTTTCAGGGTTATTAAGGTTCCCTGCCACTAAATCTGCACCCCACTCTCTAAGGAAGTTCGCTTTTTTGGGATAACGGACAAAACATTTGACCTTCAGCCCCCGATCTAGTGCATGACGGGTGATTTGACGACCTAATGTACCTGTCGCACCAACGATCAGTAAGCTCATAAAGTTTTTTATTAAATTTAGTTTGTAAACATATATAAATCTATCAGATATTTGGTGACAACTTTTGATAAGCGAGTTATGGTCAGCAATTCTAATTATGGAAAATCAACAGGTATTTGGAGGGCCGCAGGATCATTTCACAGAGAGGTTGATGACAATAAGTAGATGGGCAAAAGAAACCTTAAAACCCAAAAAGCTGTAGCGCACGCTGCGCGTGCGCTACAGCTTTTTGGGTTTTGGGTTTAATTACGTCTATCTACTTATAAGTCGTCCCCTAGTACCGTCACTTGCAGGTTTTGATACTCTTGTCCGTGCTGTAATAACCAGCGTTTTGCCGCCGCATTTTCACAATCTTGCTTACCATGCCCATCTTGCGGTTGCATAAACTGTGGAGCTAAAGGCAGCACCTGTGTCATGGTTGGACAAACAATTACGGGCGTAACTACAGCATGAAAATATTCTGTTGTCCCATTTCTCAATTTTCGACTTGAACAATCTTTCCAGCACTTGACGAAAAAAACTTACGATCCCGTCAAAAATATTTTTCTGTTTCAACTTTCTTACGCTTTCGCCTTTCAAATACAATAATCCTTACACACTTATTTGCATAGCTCTTTTCATAATTAGAATTGCTGATGCCTATGACACTGCAAACCACAATCATTCTTCGCCTCAAAAAATCGCGATATAATATAAGAAATTAATTAGACAATCACAGTGCTACTAACCGAAAATCTGACTAGCTCTCAAACTAATTCTCCAGAAGTCTTAGCGATCGCGCCCAAACAATGGACATGGCGCGGCTACAATATCCAATATTCTGTAGCTGGCGTTGGTACACCCTTAGTTCTCATTCATGGGTTTGGAGCATCAATTGGACATTGGAAAAAGAACATTCCTGCATGGGCAGAAGCAGGTTATCAAATATTTGCGATCGACCTATTAGGATTTGGAGCTTCCGCAAAGCCTGCTCTTGATTATTCTTTAGAGCTTTGGGAGGAATTGCTCAAGGATTTTCATCAAGAGTTTGTTGGTTGTCCTGCCATATTTGTTGGTAATTCTATTGGTGCATTACTGGCGCTTATGTTGATTGCTAATAGCCCAGAAATCGCGATCGGTGGAATTTTACTCAATGCTGCTGGGGGATTAAACCATCGTCCAGAAGAACTAAATTTACCTTTGCGCTTAGTCATGGGAGCCTTTGCTAAGTTGGTTAGCTCAGGAACGACAGGCAAGTTTGTATTCAATCAAGTCCGCCAAAAACGCAATATTCGCAACTCTTTACGTCAGGTCTATCGTAATCATCAAGCGATCAATGACGAATTAGTCGATATGCTCTATCAACCTTCCTGTGATGTGGGCGCGCAAAAAGTTTTTGCCTCAATTTTGACGGCTCCTGCTGGCCCCAGAACGAGCGATCTACTGGAAAAGCTTGATAGACCCTTGTTAGTGCTTTGGGGTGACGCTGATCCTTGGACTCCGATTAACGGTGCAAAGGTATATAAAGAAGCAGGAAAAATTAAAGATATTCAATTAATTCCTATTCCTAATACAGGGCATTGTCCCCACGATGATCGCCCCGAAATTGTGAACGCATTAGTAATCCACTGGTTACAAAAACTACTCAAAAATTAATTGCAGCGCTTTGCGCTCAAGCCCAAAAAGCTATGGCGCACGCTGCTCGTGCGCTATAGCTTTTTGGGCTTTAAGTTCTCTTCTGCATACTTACTCTGAAACTCAAAAACTAATTTCATAAAAACTTAAAAAAGCTTTATTCTAGAAAACTGACTAACCAAGCTTCTTGTCCGAATGTACCTTAAGTCTCTCCTTCTCAAGCAGTTTCGCAACTACATAGATCAAGAGGTTACCTTCGCTGCACCCAAAACAGTAATTGTTGGCAACAACGCCCAAGGTAAGTCAAATCTGCTCGAAGCAGTTTTGTTACTCGCAACTATGCGATCGCATCGAGTTAGTAAAGATCGTGACCTAGTGCGAAACGGTGAAGAACTAGGAGAAATTAAAGCGCTATGTCAGCGATCGCTTGAAGGCTATCCAGTGGAACTGTTGATGCGGATGCGAGCCAGTGGCAGAAGGTCATTGAGTGTCAATGGAGTTAATCAGGCAAGGCATCTTGATTTTTTAGGCAATCTTAATGCCGTGATGTTTTCTAGTTTGGATCTGGACTTAGTGCGCGGTAGTCCTGAAAGTCGGCGCAGTTGGTTAGATACAGTATTGATTCAATTAGAGCCGATTTATATTAATCTCTTGCAGCAATATAACCAAGTCTTGCGACAGCGCAATGCCTTGCTAAAGTCTATCAAGCAAGGAAAAACAAGCTATGAATTTCAACAGATGGCGCTTTGGGATGCTCAATTAGTCACTACAGGGACAAGACTAATGAGAAGGCGCTCGCGTTTATTGAATAGGTTAACTCCAATTGCGCGTACTTGGCATCAAGCCATTAGTGGCGGCGATGAGTATTTAGAGATTACTTACCTTCCTAAATTTAAATTTGCGCCATTAGATACGGTGGAAGAAATTCATCAAGCTTTTTTTGAAGCAATTTTACAAAAAACAGTAATTGAACAACATCAAGGAACCAGTTTAGTAGGGCCACATCGTGACGAAGTTGCTTTGATAATCAACAATACCCCTGCAAGAGAATATGGCTCTCAAGGACAACAACGTACTTTGGTCTTGGCTTTAAAGTTAGCGGAATTAGAACTATTAGAGTCAGTTATTGGAGAGCCACCGCTATTGTTGTTAGATGATGTACTTGCTGAGCTGGATTTACAAAGACAAGATCATCTCTTAAATGCAATTGGCGATCGCGTTCAGACGATTATTACGACCACGCACTTGGGCTCTTTTGATGCCCTATGGCTAGACTCCGCCCAAATCTTTCAGGTATCCAATGGCAAGATTTTATAACAAAAAAATATAAAATCCTGCTTTAGTGAAGCAGCAAAGCCACGCCACTAAAAACAGGATTAACTATAATTATTCGTCATCGTCAGCGCCAACTTGTTTCAAGTGAATGTGCTTACGTCCAAGCCGAATTTCTAACTCGTCACCAGATTTCAAGCCCATCAGTTGTGTGTAAGCTGAACCAATTAATAGGTTCCCATTTTTCTGAACACTAACTCGATAACTGGCACTACGTCCACCTTTGCCCCTACCCTTTGCTTCAAGTTCAATTCCGTCTGCTTCCATTAAAGCATTATAAAACTTCATCAAGTTGACACGAGACTGATTGTTTTTAGTAATAGTTGCGTAGCCACAAGCTTTAGCTTTTTCTTCTTTTGAAAGATGATCTAGTTCTTTTACTTTCTGCAATAATGCTTCGCCAGATAGTTGAATTGGTTGTTTAATTTTTGCCATTTGTTATTAATAGTTTGATATTTAATATTTATACATTAGTATCCAAGATAATTGTACTACTAGTCGAACTTTTTTGAGAAGATATACAGCCTATTCATTTTTGCGTACAACTATCATCTATATCAAATTAAATTAGTTCAGTAGATTTGAGGGTTCTTAATAGGTTATCGACTTAAAATAAAGAAATCTATTTTTGTCATTAGAAATACTATAAAATTCATAAAAGTAATTTGTAATATTTCTGAAGCCTCAAAAATATAGCAATAATTCAGTAAATGTAATTGACAAACTGCACCTAAGTTTATCGATCATTTGCGACTTAACTACCAATAACAAAGCATGAGAGTTTTACTAGTTGAGGACGAAATTGACTCGGAGATTGCAATCCAACGTGGTCTCAAACAAGAGAAATATATTGTTGATTGGGTGCAAAATGGCAAAGAGGCATGGGACTATCTGGATCGCTTACCCACAAAATATAATATGGCAATTTTGAACTAGGTGTTACCGCAGCTATCAGAATCAGACCTATGTAATTAAGTATCCAATTTTGTACATAACCAACTAATTGCACCATTCAGTCTTCTTGGCTCTTTGACACTTCAATTAAAGTATTAAAAGCTTCCTTCATTTGTGGCATATATGTAATTACGAGAATGCATTTAAAATCTGGCGCGATCGCATTTGTGGCACTGACAAGGCGATCGCATCCTAACTGGTCTTCACTACAAAAGCCTTCATCAATATTTACTACCTTCTAACTAAATCTGATTAAGACTTGTAATTAACTTAAGATTTGACGATAATCAATCAGTAAGCTCATCCTAAGTTTTGTATGACCGATCCATTTGCTGAGAAAATTGGTATTAACGTGCAGGGTGGGAGTGTGAATGTGCAAAATCTCAATCTTGGCATTGCTGAGCGTCTGGAACAAGTTGGCGATCGTGTGCGGATTTTGGTGGTGGCGGCGAATCCTTTGGGATCGTCTCCTCTAAAGTTAGACCATGAGGTAAAAACAATCCAAGCGGCTCTAAAGCGATCGCGCAAGCGTGATAATTTCTTAGTGGAATATCAGCTTGCCGCTACGCCTTCGGAATTGCGTCGCGCTTTGTTAGATTTTGAACCCCATGTGTTGCATTTTAGCGGTCATGGCGCGGGTGAACAGGGTTTACTATTTGTTCGTGATGAGTCGGCGGCGGCGATCTATCGATCTGATAGTGGTGAGGTGCGATCGCATTCTGTTGATACAAATGAGATCCGTTTTGTACCTGCTCAACCCCTTGCGAGATTGTTGCAACTTTGTGATGAGCATTTGGAATGTGTGGTTTTAAATGCTTGTTATTCTGATGTTCAGGGTAATCCGATCGCTAATTCTGTGCCGATTACTATTGGGGTGCGGGATGCAGTGGCGGATGATGTGGCGATTAAGTTTTCTCAGGGGTTTTATGATGCGATCGGGGCGGGTAAGAGTTATGAAAAGGCGTTTGAATGGGGTAAGGTAGCGATCGAGTTCGATCTCGCTAATGATGAAGCAGGTAAGATTCTCATTTTAAGAAAAAAAGGAGAATCCATTTCTCCATTGATTTCAGCTATTCCAAATATATCTCCACCTCGTTCTCTATCAGCTAGTGAATATTTTGATCGCGCTCTGGAAAAGCAAAATAAAGGAGACAATGAAGGAGCGATCGCCGACTATAACGAATCAATTCGTTTGGGTTCCAAAGATGTTCATATTGATTACAACAATCGCGGTAGTGCGAAGAATGCATTAGGAAACAATGAAGGAGCGATCGCCGACTACGATGAAGCCATCCGCCTCAATCCTGACTATGCTCCTGCATACAGCAATTATGGTAATGCGAAGAATGCATTAGGAAAGAAAGAAGAAGCGATCGCCGGCTATAACGAAGCCATCCGCCTCAATCCTGACCTTGCTGATCCTTACTACAGTCGCGGGTTCGTCAAACAAGAGAGGGGCGAAACAATAGAATCATTAGAAGACTTTCGAGAAGCGGCACTGCTTTACGTAAAGCAAGGGAATACGACATTGCTTAATAAGGCACGCGATAGAATTAAAGAACTAGGAGGCTAAATTTATGACTACCAATAAACAAGAACTCATCCAAACCTTTGAAGCCTTACCCGCCGAAGCCCAACGTCAAGCCCTTAACTTTATTGCCTTTTTACATCAAACCTACAAATCAGATGCTGCGCTTCCACCCAAACCCAAAATAGACTGGGAAAACGAACCTGTCGTTGGAATGTGGCGCGACAGACAAGACCTCGTTGATAGCACCGCATGGGTACGCGAACTTCGGAAAAATGAATGGTCAAAGAGCAATGACGAATCTAACAATCGTTGATACAGATATCTTAATTGATACTACTCGCGGCATTACCCAAGGAATCAATTATCTCCAAAACCTGCAACTAAACAGTACTTTAGCGATTAGTGCCGTTACAGAAATGGAGTTGATAGTTGGCTGTACCAATAAAGCGGATTTGAGAAAATTTGAACGCTTCCTCACTCAATTC
>JBBQRB010000049.1:0-16999 GCA_038215315.1 Pseudanabaenales cyanobacterium | reverse complement strand
GTTAAGCAAAGCCAGAGCAGGCAAAATCCATGACAAGAGGCAATTGGACGAGGAGGATTGGGTAAGCAACATTCCCGATCAAGTAGTGATTGAGGGAGATTTGGGATATCAGGGATTACAAAACGAGTTTGTGAATATACGGTTACCTCACAAAAAGCCAAGAGGTAAAGAGTTGACTGAAGAGCGGAAGCAGGAGAATCGAGAATTTAGCAGTCTACGAGTGAAATGTGAACACGCCCACGCAGGTATGAAACGATATAACTCCGCAACCGCAGTTTATCGCAATCGTGTACCCGATTTTGATGACCGTCTAATGCTGAATGCGGCTGGTTTATGGAACTTCTATTTAGATGCTTCTTGAAAATGGATAGAAAGAGTGAAATCCCTTCTAAGCCTTGCTTTTGTTTCCCAACAGGTCTATATGGTTTAAACACCTTACCCGTCAAACTTTCAGATAAATCAGCAACATCGTCACGACCATCATTAAATTTAACTTCGCAGTTAATTTATGCGGACAATCACCTTAAAAATTGACGACAGCATTAGTGACAAATTTTTATGGTTGCTTGCTCATTTCTCTAAGGACGAAGTTAAGATTTTAGAACAATCTATCGCCGATTCAAAAATGAAGTGTGAGATTTGCTATAGCAAAAAATCAAAGATTTTTTGCGCAAATAACTCTGGCTTCTCAAAATGAGTGTTATGTCCGCAATCAGGAATAATCTCTAACTTTGAGAACCTAGCTTGCTGGGCTATTAGTTGATTGATCTGAATAAACTTTTGGTCTAGCTCTCCAACAAGCAACAATAAAGAAATATCAACCTCTCCAAGTTTGTCCCATAGCGATCGCTGCATCCCTAGACCAAGATTGTGTAAAGATTTTGCTAACTCTGATGGTGAATTATTGAGCCTTTGAATCAGCATTTGTGAAAACTTAGGATGCGATCGCAAATTCCCAAAAATAGATTGCAGATACCAATCTTCTAGAAATTGCTCTAGGTTGCTATTTTCTAGCTTGGTAGCAAGTTGATGATCTTGTTTTTGGCGACTCAATCTTGCCGATGCAGTTGCTAAGCCTGCGGAGGCTGATTCGATCGCGACTTTATGGAAATATTCTTTATAAAAAATCGTTAAGTATAGAGCCAGTCTCCCACCCATCGAGTATGCAACTAAGTGACAAGGCTTGAGATGCAGCGCGTCCAAGAACTTAATCACCAAATTAGCAGTAGATGCCATTGTGTAGTCGGAGTCTGGAGCGATCGCCCCAATCGCCTTAGTCTCGCCATGTCCCAATAAGTCAATTGCCACACAATAAAAATGTTTTGATAAAACTGCGATTACTTCCGCAAATTCATAGCGATCGCCCATAAATCCATGCAAAAACAAAATTACAGGATTATGAGGATTTCCCTGAAGTTGATAGGCAAAAAGATAGTTATCAATTTGGATCTGCAATTTTCTGAATTTATAAACTTCGCGAGCGCTTAGCGCTCGCAAAACTTAATAGTTTGGACTTACTAACTTGCTACAGGTTCACGTACAGGAATAACTGTCACTGACTTAACATCCTTGCTCTGGTTGCGCGTATCGTTGATGCTCACAACAGTATAGGTTTTAGTATTGTCGGCACGAAATACATCGCCAACTGCTAAAGGCTTGTTGTAGTGCAAAGATCCAACAAAACGTTGGTGAAGATCTGTCATTAAATACTGCATAAACTCCTCGTTAAATACTCTAATAATTTACTAACGTCGCGCCTACTTTTTGCCAAGGGCGCAAGAATGGCTTACCGTGCTGTATCTACAGATAGCAAAATACATCGGTCGTTTCTGCCATCTGTATACCACTGTTTTCGTGATTGGTATATAACATTTCTTATATTTTTTTACAAACTAGGCACTTTTTAGCAAACACTTAGTATTGTCCATGTCTCAGAGTGTAGCTTTTCTATGACTTCATCGCCAGCGCCAGAAATTGCATCAGACTTTTCGTTAAGCGCTTATGACTACGACTTACCAAGCGATCGCATTGCTCAAGATCCAGTTACACCTAGAGATTCGTCCAGACTGCTGGTAATTGGCAGCGATCGCAGTTTGCAACATCAGCATTTTTATGCCCTGCCCGATTTTTTGCAAGCTGGCGACTTGATAGTTTTTAACAATACTAAAGTCATCCCTGCCAGAATGTACGGGCAGAAGCTATCAGGAGTCTCGGTCGAAATATTGCTAATGGAGCCTGTGGGACTAGATCGATGGCTAGCCTTGGTCAAACCGGGTAAGCGCTTGCCGATCGGTAGCACGATTGTATTCCGTGAGGATGTTAAGGCTACTGTAGAAGGCATTGACGCGACTTCGAGAGCCAGAGAATTACAGTTCCATATTCCTGCTGGAGCAGACTTAGACAAAATTATTGATCAGTTAGGTAAGTTGCCACTGCCGCCCTATGTGACCGATTCTCACGCTGATCCTGAGCGCTATCAGACTATCTATGCGGAAGTATCTGGGGCGATCGCTGCGCCAACGGCAGGGTTACACTTCACAGAATCATTATTTCAAGCCTTGGCAGACAAAGGCATTGATAAAACATTTGTGACGCTGCACATTGGGCTTGGCACATTTAGACCCGTAGAGACGGAAGATATTACCCAGCACGTCATGCATAACGAGTGGTGCGAAGTGTCAGAGGAAACAACCGCCAAAATCAAAGCAACTAAGGCAAATGGCGGTCGAGTGATCGGGGTTGGCAGTACGGTGGCGCGATCGCTAGAAAGTGCCAATTATCAAGCTTTTCGTGGCAAGACTAATCTGATGATTTATCCCGGTTATGAGTGGAAAGTTTTGGACGCAATGGTGACAAATTTCCATTTACCTAAGTCAACTTTGTTGATGATGGTGTCAGCATTCTTGGGTAAAGATGGGCGTGAATTTTTGATGTCCACATATCAAGAAGCGATCGCTAAAGAATATCGTTTTTATTCCTTTGGTGATGCGATGATGATTTTCAAATAGATTCGGCTAGATTCGGCTCACAAGTACTCTGCATACGCAATCTCCGGGGCAGAGAGTCTCAGCACCATTTTTCGCGTAGTCTCAACGATCAATATGCGCCGATAAGCAACATTGTGACTAACACCAAAAATTCGACATTGATCGTAAAAGCTCAGAAAATCCGTCGCTAGCGATCGCAGTAAATTTTTTCTTAGTTTTTCCCTAGATCTATGGCTGACATTATTTTCCCCATCTTCTAAATAATCAGCGATCGCTAAATTTCGCAGCACCAAAACAAGTTCGACAGGCTCCAAACAATCTTTAAATTGAGGCATACAACCCTTGTCATTACTAAAATCTTGATAGTCAATAGCGAGTCGCAACAGCGCACAACATCGAGCATAAACATACTGCAACCTTGGCTCAGGACGCTCCGCGCCAGCATTAACCTCAGAAATCGGCAACAGCGATAAATCCCGTAAAGCTTTAGCCAAATATTCATGCTGCAAAAAAATATTTAGCCAACCCTTACCCAGAGCTTGAATTTGCCACTGAGATGACACTTCAGTTCTCTGACTACAGGTTGAGGCAATCGCCTCAGCAATTTGTAGCGCATCTAGTTTTAAGCTCCCAGCCAAAGTCAAAGCGATCGCCGAAGTAAAATGTGCTTCATATTTGGGATGGCAGATCTCCAGTGAAATTTTATTAAATATTTCACTGGAGACTGGCAAAAAATTGTCATTAATTGCCTCAGCGATCGCACTTCGGAGCGCACCTAAAGGGCTAGGCGATTCTTGATGGCACTGCTTTGCACTGCCATCAAGAATCGCCTGTTTTATGAAATTGCCATATTCCAATGAATTATTTGAGGGATTGGTTAACAAATTGGGTTTCAACGCCGAAAGCCTTGAAAATCCCAAAATCATTGCTTATAAAATATCCGCGATCGCATTTAGTCTTAAATATCGTAATATTATAGACTTGGCATTACTGTGAACATTAATTTGACACATATCAGCAGTGCTGCAAAAGTCTAAAAAAAGGTTCTAAAGACTAGGCTAGGCAACATAAAGTGCCGCCATACTCAAAACCCTTGCATATTCAATCTAGGCATATTTAATAATGAAGGTCACTCTAGAGAAACTTCCCGCTAGTCAAATTGGTTTTGACATTCAAGTTGAAGGGTCTAAGTCTCAAGCAATATACGATCGCATCGTCAAAGACTTGACGCGGACGATGCAAGTCCCCGGTTTTCGCAAAGGCAAAGCGCCAACTCAACTTGTATTAAGACAAATCGGTACACAGCGACTCAAAGCGAATGTCCTCGAAGAGTTGCTAGAAAAAACCTTAAACGAAGCCCTTGCTGAAAATAAAGAAGTCAAAGATAAAGCATTAGGTGGTTTTCAGTTAGTCACCGATATTGAATCACTGGTGCAAATTTTTACGCCAGGACAGGATCTTTCCTTCAAAGCTGCGATCGATGTTGAGCCAGATGTCACTCTCAACAAGTATCAAGGGTTCCAAGTTCAAGTCGAAGAAATAAAGCCAGATCTAACTGAAGTCGATCGCACTTTCCTCGAATTTCAAATCCGTAAATCTACGCTCGTACCTATCGAAGATCGGGCGATCGCACTCGAAGATGTTGTCACTGTTGACCTCAAAGTACTTGATCGCGCAACAGGCGATGTTTTAGAAGATGCGGGTGAAGATGATTTTCAACTAGATGTTGATGAAAAGGCTTTTATTCCTGAAGTTGTCAACGCGATTATTGGCGCTGAGATTGATAGTGTTGTGGAAGTAGATTCCATCTTCCCGCCCGATTACTATCCTGAAGAATATGTTGGCAAAGAAATCAAGTATGTTGTCACGATCAAGTCTATTAAAGGTCGTGAGCTACCAGCCCTAGACGATGAATTTGCTCAGTCCATCAGCGATAAAGAAACCATTGCCGATCTGCGAGAAATGCTCGAAAAGCGGGTGATCGATACGGCTGAGTCCAAGACCAAAACCAACAAAGAACGTGCGGTTCTCGATGCACTCACGGCTGAGCTTGAAGTAGATCTACCTGCAACCCTTGTTGAGCAAGAACTAGAATTTTTGGTTAGGCAGCAAGCCAATTACTTGCAAGAACAAATCGATTCCTCCATGCTAAAGCAACTGTTTACTAAAGAATTAGTTACAGAAATGCGCCGTCTCAATTACCCAGAAGCGGTGAATCGCCTTCGCCGTAGAGTCGCCCTAGACGAGATCGCGGAACAAGAAAACATTACGGTTGATGAAGCTGCCCTCAATGAGAGAGTTGCCAGTACTTTGGAAATGCTTAAAGATCCAAATGTTGACGCGGCTAGATTAGCTGGATTAATTCGCGAAGAAATGAAAACTGAGACTGGTTTGCAATGGCTGATTGAGCATTCTGAAATTGAATTAGTTGCAGAAGGTTCTCTCAAGATTGAGCCATCGACTACTGAGGCGATCGCACCCGAAGTCGATGACGACGGAGTCATTACCATTGAGGCTACCTCTGAAGAGGCTGAATAAAACCCAATAAATGAATGGCAGCGCTTCGCGCTGCCATTCATTTATTTATAATTTAAAGAAAGAAAAGCGGTGCATTGCACCGCTTTTTTGTTTAGATTGTAGAAATTTCTTTTTCTTTTTCAGCAGTAACCTTATCGATATTCTTAACGAACTTTTCCGTTAACTTATCTACTTGCTCCTGTTGACTCTTAGAGTCATCCTCGGAAATGTCCTTAGCCTTTTCTAACTTGCGGATTGAATCGATCGCATCGCGACGGACATTTCGCACTGCAACCTTACCTTCTTCGGCAAGCTTAGAAACCATTTTCACCAAGTCCTTACGGCGATCGCTAGTCAATGGCGGAATATTAAGCCGAATGCTGATCCCGTCATTGTTGGGAGTTAGACCAATATCTGACTCAGAGATTGCTTTTTCGATCGCCCGCATTGTTGAACGATCAAAGGGTTGAATTTGTAATGTAGTCGCATCGGGAGATGAAATATTTGCTAAAGCTTTAAGAGAGGTTTCTGCCCCATAATATTCAACCGTAATCCGATCCAACAGCGAAGCATTAGCCCGCCCCGTTCGCACAGTATTAAAATTGTGCTGGGTCGCCTCTACAGCTTTCTGCATCCGCGCCTCAACATCAGTTAGTTTCACAGGAACCTCCAACATAAGTACCGATTGATTCTCCCATGACGACGCGACGAATGTTACCTGTAACACCAAGATCAAACACAATAATTGGGATGCCATTCTCTTTGCATAGTGCAAAGGCAGTTGCATCCATTACCCGCAAATCATTAATCAAGGCATAGTCAAAGCTGACGGATTGAAAGCGTTTTGCATCGGGATTTTTTTTCGGATCGCTGTCATAAATGCCATCAACCTTAGTTGCTTTGAGAATCACATCGGCATCAATTTCGGCTCCCCGCAAAGCTGCTGTCGTATCAGTAGTGAAATAGGGATTGCCTGAACCTGCGCCAAAAATAACCACCCGATTGTTTTCAAGGTGGCGTATGGCACGGCGGCGGATATATGGTTCAGCGATCTCCTGCATAGCGATCGCTGACATCACTCTGGTCGGAATCGGATCATCTAAATGTTCAAAGGAATCTTGTAAAGTCAGTGCATTCATCACCGTGGCAATCATGCCGATATAGTCAGCCGTGGCGCGATCCATGCCCTTATCTGCGCCATTGATTCCCCGAAAGATATTGCCGCCACCAACCACGATCGCGACCTCAATGCCATCTTTGACAATTTCGGCAACTTGCAAGGCGATATCTTGAACTACCTCAGGGTCAATCCCAAAATTGCGATCGCCCATTAGAGCCTCGCCACTGAGCTTAAGTAAGATCCGTTTATACTTTGGGGATTTTGATGGGCTTTCAGGATTACTTCTAGAATTTGGTTCTGATATTAGCTCTAAGTTTGGTTCAGATGTTGCGTTCATGTTTCATTCCTAACTGACTATACTAATTACTTCTCTTTTTGGAAATTTCTTGAGCCTGTCTCATAGCGTTCAATCTGTTCAGACTCAATCCAACGCATATTCAGCATCAGGGCGATCGTCACAATCAACGGATTGGAGAGAAGCATTTGCAAAATTTGTACAATTCAAATTTGCGCCATTGAGATTTGTTCCCAACAAAAAAGCACCTCCAAAATCAGTTTTATAACAATTAGTTTTACTTAGGTTTGCCCCACCTAGATGGACTCGACCAAGATGAGCATCAACTAGAAATGCACCATTAAGATCTGCGTCATTGAGATCGGCATCACTAAGGTTGGCGTTACTCAAATTTGCGCCGCTAAGGTCAGCTTTGGACAATAAAGCGTCCGAGAGGTTAGCTGCATACAAATTGGCATGGGAAAGATTGGCTGATTTTAAATTTGCATGGCTGAGATTTGCCTCACTAAAACTAGCGCCACTCAAATTAGTACCTTCAAGATTAGCTCCATTTAGTTTTGCCCCATCCAAATTCGCTCCTTTCAAAAATGCTTCTGAGAGATTAGCTCCCTCTAGATTGGCTCCAACTAAAGACACACAACTCAAATTAGCACCCGTCAGGTCGGCATTAACCAGACTAACAGCATTGAGATTAGCCCCAGTCAGATCAGCATTTCTAAGGCTAGATCGCTCTAACCTAGCACTATGCAAATCAGCCTTAATCAGACTAGCACCATTTAGATTCGCCTCACAGAGATTTGCATCACTGAGGCTAGCTCGATAAAGCACAGCCGTATTTAAGTTGACGTTATATAGATTTGCCTCATTTAGAGTCGTGCAGGATAGGTTCGTGTCACTGAGATTAGCATTAGCTAAATCGATCGCCACTAGTCCCGCACCACTAAGATCTTCACGGCTAAGGTTAGTATCACTAAAATCTCGAAAACCTTTGTTATAGCGATCAATAAGTTCTTTAGCCTTCATTACTCCTCTCACACCATGTATTAGCTGCTATACCAATCCTTTTGGGAATCGGCATTATTTATCCGATGGCAAAATCGCGCCTGTCATATTCGCTCCATCAAGATTTGTCCATAACATGAACGCTCCTTTAAGGTTTGTCCACAACATAAACGCTCCCTTTAAGTTTGCACCTGTCAAACTAGCGCGATTGAGGTTAGCGCGATTGAGGTTGGCACGATTGAGGCTAGCTCCATTTAGGACTGCCTCATCAAGATTGGCTCCCGTCAAGTTTGCTTCATTTAAAATTGCATTGTGCAAATTAGTCCGAATTAAATAAGCTCCTCGGAGATCGACATTGCTCAAGTCGGCTCCACTCAGATTTGCACCCATCAGGTTTGCCCCACTCAAGTTTGCGCCCGTCATATTGGCATTGGAAAGATTTACCCCGTTTAGATTTGCACCACTGAGATTAGCTTTCATCAAAAATGCGCCAGTCATATTCGTCCAACTCAAATCCGCCTCAACTAGATTAGCTTCATTAAGATTTGCCCAACTGAGATCGGAGCCGACTAAGTTGCTTTTTTCAAGGTTGACACCCAAAAGGTTTGCCCAGCCTAAGTTAGCGCGACTCAAGGACACGCCACTCAAATTTGCGTTAACCAAATCAACTGCATTGAGATTAGCTTCATTTAAAATCGCCCCACTTAAATCAACGCCATATAGCTCCGCGCCGACTAAATTTGCTTCGGTCAGGTCAACATTCACGAGGCAAGCTTGGCTAAGGTTTGCACCACTGAGATTCGCCTTGATCATCAATGCGCCCGTGAAGTCAGAGTCACTGAGATCCGCACCTAAGAGATTAGTCTCAATAAAGAAAGTCCCATTTAACTTAGCTTTGCTCAAGTTAGCGCCGTTTAAACAAGCAGCGATCAAAGTGGCAAGGCTTAGGTCAGTATTAATCAACGAGGCACTAGTTAAATTCGCAGCATTTAAATTTGCCGCTACTAAATAAGCGTCGTTAAGACAGGCCCGTTGTAGATCAGCTTTAATTAAAGATGCAGAAGTCAGATTTGCTTCTGTCAGATTTGCTTCAACTAGGTCAACTCGATTGAGGTCTGCCCCGTGCAAAAAAGCTCCTGAGAGATTTGCTTTAGAAAGTTTCGCATCTGCAAGTTTGGCATTACTAAGATTAACGCGCTTGAGATCCGCGCCTTTGAGGTTGATTCCTTCTAAGCTAGATTTGGTAAGATTTGCTTTGGTAAAGTCGGTAAGATTCACGCCTGCCTCATTTTAATTCGTTGTACTCGTTACATCTAAAGAAACTCTCTAAACATATAAATGTCTTTTAGTTCTCCTTGATTTGGCTTGACAAGATGGCTGCGTCTCAAAATTTTTCAATTGTTTGTAATGGTTAAAATTAGTAAAGGTGAATATTACTAATTTTGAATTAAACATTTTTACTAATTATTGAGATTAAGCAATTTGTAGTAAGCAAATTGCTTAATCTCAATAATTAGCCTGAATAAATTGGTAATACAAATACAATACATGAGGAAAATGGTGATGCGATCGCCTTGCAATATTTGGCTTAGATACAGTGGTTTTGATAGCGAATGACAAATACAAATACTAGTTACAGTAAAAATACAAATAAAAATACTGATGCAGATATAAATGCAGGCGGGCAAGAAGCTGTCAAAACTAAGTTGGGTAAGGTCTACTTAGTTGGTGCGGGACCTGGAGATGCTGGGCTGATGACGCTCAAAGGTAAGGCTTTATTAGAAACTTGTGATGTAGTTTTATACGATGCCCTAGTCAGTGATGAAATTTTGGCAATGGTAAATCCGATCGCTGAAAAAATCCATGCGGGTAAGCGACGGGGCAATCATTCACTATTGCAAGAAGAAACAACGCAACTATTAATCGAAAAAGCGAAACAGGCGATGCTCGTAGTTCGCCTCAAAGGTGGCGATCCGTTTATTTTTGGTCGTGGTGGTGAAGAGTTAGCGGATTTGCGTAATGCGGGTATTGAAGTCGAGGTTGTGCCAGGGATTACTTCAGGGATTGCGGCTCCTGCCTATGCGGGGATTCCATTGACACACCGCGACTTTAGCTCATCGGTGATTTTTGTAACAGGGCATGAATCGGCGGGAAAATATCGCCCTAGTATCAATTGGCAGGCGATCGCCCAAGCTGCGGAAACGATTGTGATCTATATGGGGCTGTATAATCTGAGCGAAATAATTTCTAAAATAGTTGCAGCAGGATTGCCTGAATCCACTCCTATCGCCTTAATTCGGCAAGGAACACGCTCAGATCAGTCAGAATTAATTGGCTGTTTGGGTAATATCATGCAGCTTGTCAAGGAGCATAATTTTGCGCCACCTGCGATCGCAGTGATTGGTAATATTGTAAACTTTCGACAGATATAAAGCTAAAAATGCATTTTTTCAACGCGCACATACGGCTTTAAAGTATGCCAAGTATAAGGAAAAAAGTTGATGGAAATAAATGAAGTAAGTATTCCTGTGGAGGTAGATAACAACAATCGCTTGGATAATCGCCTAGAGGCGCAAATACAGGATATTTTGGAAGCGATCGCGGCAACTGAGTCCTTTGTGTCTGGGATAGATTTTTTACAGTTTAGCTGTGATCAAAAGACTATTTTTGCGGTAGAGAGGGCGATCGGGCTAATTGGCGCAACCGCACGACGCTTACCGATCAGCTTTCTGGATGTTTATCCACAGATCAATTGGCGGCGTTTGACTAGTGTGGGCGACAGCTTAATGTTTGGTTATCTTGATGTCGATCTCAATACGCTCTGGGAAATGACGCAACAGGATGTTCCCTTTGTTAAAAGGTTAATGAAAGATGCAATTTCTAATTTAGGGTAAACATAATCCTAAAAGCAGTGACGCTCAGCGTCACTGCTTTTAGGCTTTTATACACAAATCCATCCCTCAAGGCGATCGCAGGATTGGGGAATGCCGAAGTCTGGTTTGCCCGAAGCGGATGCGGCTTGGATAGCCGCAAGAATAGCATCAAGGGTATCGCCTGAAGCGTCACTAATTGCTCGCTCAACAAGGGTTTGATCGATATTTATTGCAAACTCTAATTGGTTCAGTTCACTAAGAATTTTTTGCCGATATACTTGCATTTCTGTGGTTTGCTTTTGTTTGGTATCAGATTTATAACTATGTTTGCCGATTAGTTTTCTCGCGGCAATGGCAGGGTAAACCTCCATCACGATCCTTGGATCGGTAGTAATGTGGCAGGGCAAAATATTAAACCCTGCGGCAAGCATTCTGGGAGCGCCTTCAAAAAACATCTTTCCTACTGGTACGCCGTAGACCTTCATGGGGCTGATCGCTCCCGTCAGCCGATCTGTTTGTCGTAAATGTTCGCGATCGCCTTCGGCTCTTCCTTGACGATATTGATTGAGAGTTTCCACAAATTCCTGCTTAGTCATCTGCCCGATAAGGCTGACATATGCTGCCCAAGTGTCTCCCCATTGCCGATTTTCGATTAACTTGCGAGGCTGTCCCAAGGGAAAGTCCATTCCCGCAATCCAGATCGGCGATCGCTGGAGAAATTCCATAAAATCAGGAAAATTAGTAAAGCAATGGAGCCTGTGAATTTGCAAAATATCCGACTCTAACCAAGCTTCTGCACAGGCGATCGGCTTATTCGGTTTTGGCGAACTGGTAAAGTCAATCCCGTATATTCGCATTATCAATTATCGTTTTCTAATTTTGATTTCTATTTGAGGTGGTGGCGCTTGAGTGGGAGTGGGAGTGGGAGAAGCTTGAGGAGTGGGTAGAGGCTGTCCTGTAGTTGTTATAGGGGGCGGTGTCGTAGAGATTGGTGGCGGATTAGGGACTGGGGCAAGTATGGGACTAGGATTAGCGATCGCAGGATCTCTTATACCTAGTCGCAACTCATAGGGAACCTCAGAATTGTTAGGCACTCCTCTGAGTTGAACTGTATAGTCTCCATCGGAGGCGATGGGAATACTTGTATTCGATACATTAACTGCGTTGGGCAGAGCTATTCCTTGAGAGTTAAGCACTGTGATTGACAACCCGTTTCCTGAAACTGCTGTAACAAGAGTCTGTCCAGACTTAGCAGGAAATGTGTAGGTATGCCCAGCATTGCCAAACATAGTTTTAGAAATCACCAAGTCTTGATTTGCGGCTAGGTTGATTGTTTGGTTAGTAGGTTCACTAGAAGCTACTTTGGGCGGCGGGGTGGGATTGGGATCTTTAGTAATTGGGCTTACAACAACAGGTGGTTGATTATTGACAATTACCGCAGGCGGTTTATTTCGCATCGCTGGTATGGCAAAGGCAGCAATCACTGCGATCGCTGTTAGCAATCCCCCAAACAGGAAAATCACCCCTGCATTAGAGTTTGTTGATGGAGCAGGTTGAACTGTTCGCCGCGTTGGAGAGCTGTCCGACCGAGAAGAATTGGGACTGGGCTGATTGAGATTACCTGTCGCACTTGACCTAACAATTTTGCTAGTAGTGGCTTGACGCTCAACATCAGTCATGGTGGCAAAGGTGGTAATGCCCTGATTTACCTCTCGCACTGACTGGTAGCGTTGCGTGTAGTGATAGCGCACCATCCTTGTCAATACCATTGCCAAGCCATTGCTGACCTTGGCTTTATCTCGCCAGACTAGTTCACCCGTGGCGAGGTCTGTCGGTAAGTTGGTAGGACTACATCCAGTTAAAGCTTTAATCGCCACCATTCCCAACGCATAAATATCGCTGCTGTAGTTAGGACGACCTGCACATTGCTCACTGGGCATATAGCCAGGAGTGCCGATGGTTACTGTAAATCGAGATTCTCCTTTTTCATCGGCAGCTAATTGGGTATTAGCATCTTGCATGGCTCGAACTGCACCAAAATCGATCAGGACAATTTTTCGATCTTTTTTGCGGCGAATTAAATTATCTGGTTTAACGTCACGGTGGATCACTCCTTCTGAATGGACAAATTCCAAAACCTCTAGTACATCTTTTAAAATTTTAAGAACTTCAGTTTCAGGGAGTTGCTGGTCTCTTTGGGGCTGGTCAATATTTGCTAATTCATTCTGTAGATCGATTACCGCCCGATCCTGTGGCTCCTGATCTGAAATAGAGCCTTCATGGGAAACTTCAGGCAAGGGAGCCTTTAGTTCATCATGAAGCGATTTTCCTTCGATAAATTCCTGCACTAAGAAGAACTGCGTGTCTTCCTCAAAATAGGCTAGCAATTGGGGAATCTGGTCATGGCTACCCAATTTTTCGAGAGTTTCTGCTTCAGTATTAAACAGTCGTCTGGCTTCACGAATAAAATTAGGATCGTCACTGGCAGGTTTGAGCTGCTTTACCACACAGGGCGGTGATCCTGGACGACGCATATCTCGCGCAATAAATGTATGACCAAAGCCCCCCGCGCCGATCTTTTTGATTAGTTTGTATCGTCCATCTAGTACTTTGGCTGGCATGGCGATCGCCTTTATATAGGAATAGGATTGATGAGTAATTACAAAATCAAATATAAAACCCTAGAACCTGTGGCGCACGCTGCGCGTGTGCCACAGGTTCTAGCTCGATTTTTAATTGTGACTAACTACTCATTGATAAGTCGTATCATATCTAATTAGACAACAATATTACTATTTGCAAATTTCTAAGTTAATGAATTTAACGGCCGATCAAGATATAAATACAGATCCACTCACGCTGCAACAACAACTTTATGACAAGCTTCATGATATTGATGACCAATTATCAAAGCGATCGCTAGATCTTGACCCTAGCGGTTATTTCATTATTTACGTTGATCGTCAGCTAGATCTGATCTGCGCGAAATTTTACAGCAATAATATCAATGCCCAAGGGCTAGCCGTTGATCCCGACACAGGCAAGCCAATTCCTGCTAGGGGCAAAGTTGAACGTCAACCTATACAGTTGTTTTCGGGGCGCACTGCCAAAGAAATCTGCGTGGAAATCTTTGAAAAAACACAGCCCTGCCCTGTTACACTGTTTGACCATGCTGCATATATGGGGCGAGAAACTCAACGTGCAGAGCTAGCGCTATTGCAGCAAAAAGAGTATATCCAAGACTAGAAATCGCAAGCGCTTTCTTAAAATCCCATAAAGTTTTGAAAATGCTGGCTTTGCCAGCATTTTCAAAACTTTATGAAAATGCACCGACACTTTTGTGAATTTGGCTTGTACAGTTGTCGCCAAGTGTAAATCAAGAGACTAGTTGTGGCGCAAAGCGCCGCAACTAGTCTTCTGGTTTTGTATATTGACAAGACTGACTAAGTCTGTAGTGCATTAATCTAAGTTTATATATTCATCAAATTAGTCGTAATTGTTAGATGCCATCGCCGATCATTGCCTCAAATAACAACTGGTGGGAAATTCAAATTCTTGCTGAGTTAGCTTTAGAAGAGCAAATCTTCTGGAGACTGCAAAACTTTGGTTGTCAGGGTATGGCAAGTCAAAGAACCAAAGATGGATTGACTGGACAGATAAGTATCAGCAGTTATTTGCCCGTCGAAAAAGGTAATGTTTTAGACTTAGCAGCTATGGCTCTGTGGCTAAAGCAGGATGCGATCGCTAGTAATTATGAAGCCCCAGTTACGAAATGGACGGTCATTAGCGATGAAGACTGGTCTTCTAGCTGGAAACAACATTGGCATCCACAAGAAGTTGGCGATATGTTCACGATCTATCCTGCATGGCTCGAACCACCTATCGATAGCGATCGCCAAATCTTACGCCTCGATCCAGGTAGTGCCTTTGGTACAGGCGCTCATGCCACCACGCAGCTTTGTTTAGAAGCTTTAGAAATGCGTCTTTGGGGTGCGAAGCTTGAGGATAATCTGGTAGTTGCTGATGTGGGTTGTGGCTCAGGCATTCTTAGTATTGGAGCCTTGATGATTGGGGCATCGCAAACCTATGCGATCGATAATGACATTTTGGCGATTAAGGCAACTAATCATAATCGTCAACTTAATAATATTCCTGAAGAAAAGATTTGGGTGCAGCAGGGCAGTATCCAAGATTTGATTGCAAATATGCCCCATCCTGCCAATGGATTTACTTGCAATATTCTTGCTGACATCATCATCGAAATGGTTCCCTACTTCGATCAGCTTGTGGGCGAGACTGGTTGGGGGATTTTAAGCGGCATTTTAGTTGAGCAAGTGCCGAAGGTGGCAGAAGCTCTAGATGCCTATAAGTGGGTGATTGCCACATTCTGGAAGCGGCAGGAATGGGCCTGTTTAACAATTAGAAAGTCAGAGTATTAACAAGGGGCGGCGACTAGCGCCACTTCTCATTTACAACAAACCAAAAGAAAGATGCGGCGCAGAGCGCCGCATCTTTCTTTTGGTTTTGGCTGGCTATACAAAAGAAATTGAAAGCGTTGCGAAGCAACGCTTTCAATTTCTTTTGTATAGCGTTGCTAGTTCCTACCTTGGTTGTTAGGTGGGAACTAGCTCCCCAGGGCGTAACTTAATCCATTTGCCCATCTCAGGCGCAAAACTCTCGCAACCCACAACATCCCACTCTATTTGAATATCTCCAGCATCAGTTTTGATATTCACATTTATAGTTGGTGAAATAGCTTCAAAGTCTGGTTGCTCAGTAAGGTGCAGTTGCAAATGTTGCGACTCAACCGCATGATAAGTAACACAGCGATCAACGTAGGTGCAGTTAATGCAGATGCACATAGCAGTTATCCCCAATACATACTGCCTGACATCCTAACAAAAAATCGACTGGCTATAGTTTCTGCTATACAATACTGACTAAGTAGGCAAATAAACCTAGAACCCAAAAAGCTGTGGCGCACGCGCAGCGTGCGCCACAGCTTTTTGGGTTTTAAGGTTTATTTGCCTACCTACTTAGAAATTTTAGATCCTTAACAATCCGTTACGTCCAACATTATGGCACTCAAGAAAGGTACATCTGTTCGCGCAATTCGTGAAAAGCTGGAAAATAGCCTCGAATCGACAGCAAATGATCCTCGATGGTCTTCCTATCTCTTTGAAACATGGGGCGAAGTCCTAGACTTTCGAGGAGATTACGTTCAGGTCAAGTTTGGTAAAGTTCCAACTCCCGTAATCTGGCTCCACAAAGATCAGTTAGAAGAACAGGCAGCTTAGGGTGATCATCAAATCGTAAATTGAGGTAAATTATGCTCCCATTGCCTATTCACTTAGCGCTGCACATACCCGATGGCTATCTAAGTCTTCCTGTAAGCCTTGTTACAGGAGCGATCGCGATCGCCTTGGTTGCCCTTTCTCTAAATCAAGTTCAATCAGAATATAAAGAGCGCACAGTTCCGTTAATGGGAGTGAGTGCTGCGTTTATTTTTGCGGCTCAAATGATTAACTTTCCGATCATAGGTGGCACTTCTGGACATCTCATGGGCGGGACTCTGGCAGGAATCTTGCTGGGACCTTGGGCTGGTTCGCTAGTCATGTCAGTAGTCTTTATTGTGCAGACTGTGATGTTTCAGGATGGTGGATTGACCGCTTTGGGAGCGAATATCACGATTATGGGTTTAATTGGAACCTTTGGTGGCTACTACCTCTATCGGTTTGTGCGATCGCTAGTTGGACGTAATACTTGGCTAGGCATGAGCGTTGCTACTGCGATCGCTTCATGGACAAGCGTAGTTGTGGCAGCCGCAGTTTGTGCATTGCTTCTAGATTGGTCTAACACGATTTCTCTGGCTGTGGGTATGACTGCGATGCTATCTTGGCACTTGATGATCGGGATTGGCGAGGCGTTTATCACTTTGGCCGTGACCAGTTTTATTTGGCGTACCCGTCCAGAATTGATCTATGACGATCCTCAAAATTTGATCGACTCAACAATAGATTAAAGTTCTGATTTGAAATCAAAAAAGCCTAAGGAGGCTGGCAAAGCCAGCCTCCTTAGGCTTTTTTGATTAATTGCAGCTAGGCAAAACAAACCTTAAAACCCAGAGAGCTGTGGGGGGGGGGGCGGCGGGGCGGCCCCGCGACGGGGGGGGGGTGTTTTTTTTTGTTGGTTTTTATGTGTGAGA
>JBBQRB010000048.1:0-17057 GCA_038215315.1 Pseudanabaenales cyanobacterium | reverse complement strand
ATATTCTGTCATTGAAGGCGTAATGGGGCTATTTGATGGCGCAACTGGTAAAGATGACACAGCCAGCACCGCCCATGTAGCACGATTGTTAAATGCACCAGTAGTCTTGATTCTCAATTGTGCCAGCACCTCGCGATCTATCGCGGCGATCGCCCATGGATATCGCACCTTCGATCCGCGTATTCAGATTGCAGGTGTAGTTCTCAATCGCGTTGGCAGCGATCGCCATTTGGAATTATTAACTCAAGCTTTAGAACCTCTAAACCTACCGATTTTAGGCGTTCTGCGCCGACAAGATAATATCTCCATTCCCGATCGCCATTTAGGACTAATTCCCACTGCGGAAATGTCTGATCTCGATGCAATTATTGATCGCATGGCGCATATAGGCGAAACTTGCTTTGATTGGGAGAAGTTGTTGCCATTGATGGGAAGCCCTCACCCCCCAGCCCCCTCTCCCTTGGGGAGAGGGGGAGAAGAAATATTACTCCCCTCTCCCTCAGGGAGAGGGGCTGGGGGTGAGGGTCTTCGCATTGCGATCGCCCAAGATCGCGCTTTCAGTTTTTACTATGCCGATAATCTTGATCTATTTGCAGAAATGGGTGCAGAATTAGTCTCTTGGAGTCCGATTTCTGACAGTAAATTACCCGAAAATATTCAAGGGCTATACTTTGGCGGCGGATTTCCTGAAGTATTTGCCGCCGAGCTTGCCGAAAATAAAAGTGCTAGAGAATCTGTCCAAGCTGCAATTAAATCAGGAATTCCCACCTATGCCGAATGTGGCGGCTTAATGTATCTATGCGATCGCATTGTCGATTTCCAAGAGCAATCTTTCCCAATGGTAAATATTTTCCCAACGGCGGCGGCGATGGGCAAACGCTTAACTCTGGGATATCGACAGGCGATCGCCTTGCAAGATAGTCCATTAGTCAAAACAGGCGATCGCGTCTGGGGACATGAATTTCATCGATCATCTTTAACAGAATTAAGCGATCGCCCCTTATATTCGCTGCAAGGCTATGATTCACATTTGCAATATCCTGATGAAGGATGGCAAAAATATCAAGTTCACGCCGCCTATACCCATTTGCATTTTGGCGCTCAAACCAATTTGTTAAAGAGGTTTTTGGCTAATTGTGCAGCCTAGATATGTCTGTCAAGTAATATAGCTGTCGCCAAGTATATTAGGACATAAAACCCAAAAATCAGAGGCAGCGCTCCGCGCTGCCTCTGATTTTTGGGTTTTAGTCTGTCTTAATACAAGTGGCAACTGCTATAACATCAATACCTAATTTGAGAAAAGATCTCTTAACGCACAAAGTGCTTCATTGATTTTCTGAGCTTTGTCGTCTCTAGAAATATTGACAACGTTGTTCTTGGTATCCTTTTCTGCATCTATTTCATTGACTCGCAATTGAATTAAATCTACTTTAGGTTTTAAAGTGTTATCCTGAATGGCTCTAGCATTAGAATTAGTGATATTAGAATTAATCTGACATTTTGAGTCCACAGTCGGAGTAGACTCTACAGCAAAAGCTCTGGGAACTGCTGCAAAAGATACGGCAACTGCAAGACCAGTAGCAATCAAAAGATGGTGAGATATAGCGTACAGCATAATGTTTGACTCCTGCCCCCTGTTCTACATTTGTAATTTATCGCTTTTATCTATGTTTGTATATCAGGTAATACCCTGATATCTAGACATATATCTAAGCTGATCGGAATTTAAAATGCATATCAAAAACCTTAAGATGATTGTGCCGCGCGAAGCGCGGCACAATCATCATGCAACTTAAAGGCACATCAGCTTAAGCTATATATGGAGTAGAAATGAAAAGTTTGTGGAACGATAAGGAAGCCTCAGAACATAAAGGCGACTTAGGGTTAAGAGTATATACATCAAGATTATTAGGGCGCGATCGCTCATTAGTTCTTCATGGGGGTGGCAACACTTCTGTGAAAATTTTAGAGAAAAATATTGTTGGTGAAGAAGAAGAAATTCTCTATGTCAAAGGAAGTGGTTGGGATTTAGAAACAATTGCCGAAGCTGGTTTTGCACCTGTGCGAATGGCTCATTTATTGAAGTTAGCAAAGTTATCAGTTCTCTCGGACTCCCAAATGGTGAATGAACTGAAAACACAAATGACTAAAGCAAACGCACCTGCTCCATCGGTGGAAACTATACTTCATGCGAGTTTACCCTATAAATATGTTGATCATACCCATGCCGATGCGGTGATTTCGATTACTAATACCGTCAATGGATGCGATCGCATTCGCGAGATTTATGGCGATGATGTGGTGATCATTCCTTATGTGATGCCAGGTTTTGACTTGGCGCGAGTCTGTGCAGAAAAGTTTGAGGCTGAGAAGAGCGATCGCACTATCGGCATGGTGCTAATGAACCACGGCATCTTTTCATTTGGAGCTACAGCCCAATCTGCTTATGAGCGCATGATCGCTTTGGTAGATCGCGCTGAAATTTATTTGCAAAAACAAAATGCTTGGTATTTTAATTCTGTAATTCAGGAACAAGCACCAATAGAACGATTAGAAGTCGCTCAACTACGCGCCGAAGTTTCGCAAATTGCGGGATTTTCGGTGATTCTGAGTTCCCATAATGACGAGAAAAATTTAGCATTTGCTCAAAGAGAAGATGTGCATATTTTGTCTCAACAGGGCTGCGCGACTCCCGATCATGTAATTCGGACGAAGCGCTTACCCCTAGTTAGCAGAGATGTAACTGCTTATGCAGAATCCTATCGGGCTTATTTTGCCAAAGAATCTATTCAAGCATCGCAGCCTGTAACTATGCTAGATTCTGCTCCTCGCGTGATTGTTGATCACCAACTAGGATTAGTTACTGTCGGTAAATCCGCTAAAGATGCGGCAATTGTGGCTGACATCTATGAACATACAATGGAAATCATCCAGCGATCGCATTTATTAGGTGGCTATCAGGCTCTTCCTGCTAGAGATATTTTCGCTGTGGAGTATTGGGAATTAGAACAGGCGAAGCTCAAAAAAAGTGGTGCTTCCCCCGCATTTATGGGTGAAATAGCTCTAGTGACTGGAGCCGCATCAGGAATAGGCAAAGCCTGTGTGGAATCGTTGCTAAAGCGTGGGGCAGCAGTGGTGGGACTAGATATTAATCCTGAAATTGAGGGGTTATACGATCGCCAAGATTTTATGGGCCTTGTCTGTGATGTTAGTGATGAGAGAGCGATCGCCACATCTCTCGATCAAGCCGTAAAGTCCTTTGGTGGTTTAGATATGCTCATTCTCAATGCTGGAATTTTTCCTGCTAGCTGTCGGATTGAAAATCTTGATACTGCAACTTGGCAAAAGGTCATGCACATAAATCTTGATGCAAATCTAGTCCTAATGCGTGAATGTTATCCATTATTAAAGCTTGCGCCCAATGGTGGTCGTGTAGTGGCGATCGGCTCCAAAAATGTTCCTGCTCCAGGACCGGCGGCGGCCGCCTATTCGGCATCGAAGGCAGCACTCACTCAACTAATGCGGGTGGCAGCGTTGGAATGGAGTAGCGATCGCATTCGTGTCAATACCTTACATCCCAATGCCGTTTTTGATACAGGTATCTGGACAGAGGAAGTGTTAACTTCTCGCGCTAAGCATTATGGCTTAACAATCGAGGAATACAAAACCAATAATTTGCTCAAGGTCGAAGTTACGAGTCACCATGTCGCTGAGCTTGCGGCGGAGATGTGTGGGAATTTATTTGCCTGCACAACTGCGGCTCAACTTCCGATAGATGGCGGTAATGATCGCGTAATTTAAAAGTCAAGGCTTTTTACTTTAGAAAATATTTAGCATTGTTAACCTTGATCGCTTTACAACCAAGCCGCAGTCATACAATATAGCTGTAGCAATCTGTAACAGGACTGGTGACGGTTATATTAAAGCTTGTGCTACGTGGCAATATTTTGGACAAGGATCTTGAGAGTGTTACATAGCGCTTTTTTAGCAAATAAAGTGAAGAAGTTTGTTTCACCATCTTTAGCGGCGGAGCAAGCTTTTTTGCTAGATAAAGAAGCTCTGTATGCCGATAAGCGATCGCGAGGTTGGCTATGACTTTTGGGCTAAAAACTTCAACCATTGAGTTGCTGAAGCGCTTTAACAATAGCTTTCCACAGTTTTACGAGCAGTTTGTAAGTAGTGATATTCAACTACAAAATTTACGCTTGGCTTATAATCTCTATCAATCTAAGGAAGCGGTAATCGAGCTAAAGCCAGAGAGCAGTAAGAGCGTGCTTTATTTTGCTTATCGTAATCAGTCTTTTTTGTTGAATGATATTTTTGGGGTGTTAGCTGCCTATGGCTTGACGATTCACAGTCTTAGTTTGTATGGTCAGATTCATGCGCCAATGCTAGTTTTTATTAAATTGATCATCTCGCGCGGTGGTAAGGCTTTACCCCAAAAGACTGCGGAAAATGTCCGTAAAGCCATTAAAGAGACATTATTGGGGCGTTTTGAAGTTGAAGAAATGCTAGCCCTAGAGTTCAATCTCGATAGTGGTTTAAAAAAGGTAGAGACTAATTTTTATGTTGATCGGGTATTTCATTTACCCGCACTGCTAGTAGAAGCTGATAATCAGCCAGGGCTGTTTTATAAAGTGATGAATGCAATTTGGCAGGAAGATTTGCTAGTGGTAAATGCAAACTTGTTAGTCTTACGAGGTCGGACGAGGTTAATTTTGTATTTATTAGGACCTAATGAAAATTTAATTCCTGAGTACTTAGGAACAAAAATAGCGGAAAGCTTAAAGCAACGCTTATCTGATTAATTACAGCGCTTTGCGCTCAAAACCAACAAGTGGGTGGCGGCGCACCGCGCCGCCACTCACTTCTTGAAATTGCGGCGTAATTTTTTAGTTGTTGTTGATCTGGGCGATCGCATCATAAAATGGTTGCCAATCGTCATCAACCGTAATCCGCTCCCATAGCTCTTCGATTTTGGGACGCAAAAATATAATTGTGGGATTGGCTTGTTGGAGTTGTTTGGCTACGCTTTCCATAGATTCAATGGGCTGGCGAATCAGCAACTGGTGGTAAACTACGCACCATTTTTCTAATAATGGCAATTGTTCTTCAGTGATTTCCCAATTATGGGTTTTGAAAATATTACTGGAATCCTCCCGCCAGTTAGCCTGAAATTCTTGGCGTAGATTTACAAAAAACTGGTTATAACCGATCGCCTGTACGAGAGCAAGCAACTCCAAAGTTGCGCTAATTAATTCTTCAGTTTCAGGCTCAGATAAAGCCGTAAATCCCAAACGCTTGAGCATCATTTCGCAATAGGCTTGGCGATAGAAGTCTTTGAATTTTTCTAAAGATGATCTCATATCATCTTTAGCCATCACTAAACCGAGAGGATCTTGCAGTTTGTCCAAGTTCCAATAGCAAGCCGCAGGTTGATTGGCATAGCTATATCGACCTGCATGGTCAAAGTAAGCAGCCGTAAACCGAGGATCGTAAGTGGGAATAAATGCAAAAGGCCCATAATCAAAGCTTTCTCCTGTAATCGACATATTGTCGGTATTGAGAACGGCATGGCAGAATCCAACTGCCATCCATTGAGCGCAAAGTCTGGCAACTCGTTCCACCAACTCCAGATAGAATTGACTATCTTGATTTTCAGAACTCCGTATGTGTGGATAGTAAACTTGGAGAACATGATCTAGTAATTTGCGAACTAGGTCAGCACGTCCAATCCAGTGCAGACGCTCAAATGTACCGAAACGAATATGCGATCGCGAGAATCGCACCATTACCGCAGAGCGAGTTGGTGATGGCTCATCTCCCCGCCAAAGATCTTCGCCCGTTTCTACTAAACTAAGGCATCGCGAGGTTTTCACACCCATGCGATGCAATGCTTCTGAGGCAATAATTTCACGAAATCCACCTTTGAGCGTGAGTTTTCCATCGGCAGTACGCGAATAGGGAGTACGCCCAGAGCCTTTAGTTCCAAAATCATAGAGTTCTCCATCAACACCGCGTACTTGTCCATAGACAAAACCTCGACCATCGCCAATTTGAGGATTATATTCACCAAATTGATAGCCGTGATATCGCAATGCTAGAAATGGTTGCACAGATTGGAAATGTCCAAAAGCCTCAATAAAGTCATCATCGCTCACTTTGTTGCTGTCCAGCCCAAGTACTGACAATACCTGATCATTACGCCAGCGCAACTTGTGCATAGGGAAATCAGCAGCTTGGACGACATCATGGAAGTCATCTAGAGACTCGATCGCAGGTTCATAGCTAAGGTTTAAGAAAGGGTTACTCGATTGCATGGTTGAGAAATAGAAAGAGACTAACGACTTCTGCCATGATACTTTATTGAAACCTAAAGAAATTTTTGAAAGCGCGGCTTCGCCGCGCTTTCAAAAATTTCTTTATATTGATTAACTAGTCTGTGATGAACAAGAGTAGCCAATTAGAAGTGAATTACTGGTATGAAGGTCGTTGTCCCTTTAGTGGTGAACTATTGCGATTGCCAAGGACTAGAGAATCTGAGGCGATCGCTATAGAGTTAATGCAAGAACTTTCGCAATTAGATTTGCAATTACAGCAAATTCCAAACAAACCCACCACTAAATTTTTTGTAAAAGCCCCGCGAAGCGGGGCTTTTACAAAAAATCTGGGTTTGGTTTGTTCTAAGTCTGCTGTAGACACTAGAGAGGGAAAAATGTATGGAATCTTGCTGGCGACAACAGCAACAGGCGAGAGGCTAGTTCTAAAGGCTTTTTCTGGATTGTTAAACGGTAAAAGTGAAATCGAAGGATGGGTTCCGCCGATCGCAGGACGAGAAAGTATAGCCTTAGTAGAATCAATCACATTGTCCAAACTAGCGACTATCAAACAAAAATTAATCGAGCTAAGTGAAATCCCAGAACGCTTAGAATATGCCAAAAGATTACAAGAATATGAATCACAATTACAGGCTTTGCGAGAACAACATCAACGTTCTAAACAAACCAGACAAATTAAGCGATCGCAAAACGATCTAGATGGCATACTCCAGCAAGATTTAGATCGAGAAAGCCAGCTTGAGAAAATGGCAAAGCGAAATCTTAAACGAGATCGCGATCAGAATCTATTACCTTTACGACTATTGATCGATACAGCTAATGCCAAAATGACTGAACTTAAACAGGAACGCCGTCAACTATCGCGTACTTTGCAAACTCAGATGCATAATGCTCATGTATTAACCAACTTTGGCGGGGAAACGCGATCGCTAAAACAATTAATTACAGAAGGAGCGATGCCGACGGGAATGGGAGACTGTTGCGCTCCCAAACTATTGAACTATGCAGCTAGTAATAGTTTAGTGCCTTTAGCAATGGCAGAGTTTTGGTGGGGTGCGCCTTCGCTTGATGGCTATAAAGTTCAAGGAGAGTTTTATGGGGCTTGTGCGGAGAGATGCCAGCCGATTATGGGATTTTTATTGTCGGGTAGAACATCGACAAATTCCCATAATCTTGATAATTACAGTCCTTCACGTCGTAATTATCAAGAGCCAATGCCAATTATTTATGAAGATGACTGTCTCATTGCGATCGCTAAACCTTCGGGACTTCTATCTATTCCTGGACGCTATTTAGATGTTCAAGATTGCGCCCTTAATCGATTGCATGAATTATTGGGAAGTGAAACCAAACTCTATCCAGTCCATCGACTTGATCGCCAAACCTCTGGAATTTTGCTGTTTGCACGCAACCTTGACGCGCTTCGTAATCTCAGTCAACAATTTCAAGCCCGAAAAGTCCATAAGGTCTATGAAGCCTTACTTTCTGGAAAAACCAAACAAGATAATGGCGTGATTGACTTACCACTATGGGGCAATCCTGAAAATCGCCCCTATCAACAGGTGGATTTTGAGCATGGAAAGCCTAGTCTAACCAAGTTCCAAATCATCAATGATGCGAGTACTTATCCTAGAATTGAGTTCATTCCCTTAACGGGTAGAACACATCAGTTGCGAGTTCATGCTGCTGACGTGAGAGGTCTAGGAATGACAATTTTGGGCGATCGCCTCTATGGTTGTCAGATCGCAACTAATCGATTGCATCTTCATGCCAAAGCCTTGACCTTTACACACCCGCGATCGCATCAAAATATCACGCTACAAATACCAGTTCCGTTTTAAAACTACAGCGCTTTGCGCTCGAACTCAAACCAAGGAAATCCTTGTAAGCGTTGCTTTGCAACGCTTACAAGGATTTCCTTATGGTTCATAGTATCCCGCGGCGCGGGATGTTTAAAGCGAGATGCGGCAAATTCGCCATTCAGGAAGAACTTCTGCGCCCATGCGCTTATAAAAAGCGATCGCTGGCTCGTTCCAATCCAAAACTGACCACTCAAACCGACCACAACCTCTATCCTTAGCAACTTGAGTCAGGCTGCTCAATAGAGATTTGCCTATGCCTAAACCACGACATTCTGGCAGCACAAATATGTCTTCAAGATAGATTCCGCGTTGAGTTAAAAAAGTTGAATAATTAGTAAAAAATAAAGCATAACCAACTATCTTGTGATTGTTGACTGTCTCAGCAACAATCACTTCAATGCAAGGGCGATCGCCAAATAAGTCAGCCTGCAAACTTTCCACATTCCCCGTAACCTGTTCCAATAACTTTGCATATTCGGCAAGCGCCAAAATTAAGTTAAATATCTCTGGCACATCGGCAACTGTCGCGGCACGAATTTCAAAATTTACTTGCATATTCATTTCCTAACTGGGTATTTAGAAGTGCGTGGCTTCGCGCCATCTCTCTTTTCTGGGTTTTATACTGTCGGCAGCTATATCAGCTTCATAGTAAGATTTAGTTAACAAAAGTTAACTAAACTAGATCTAGATCACTATTCAATCACTATGGATTTGCCAATTTTTTTGTCACAAGTTTCGCCATTACAAATATTGCTGTATGGAATTGCGATCGCCGCGGGATTAATTTATTTACCTTACATGGTTGTCGCCTACGCAAGAGTAAACATTGGCATTGATATGAATGCCCCACGAGCGATGTTTGATCGCTTGCCTGACTATGCCAAAAGGGCCACTTGGGCGCACCAAAACTCCTTTGAAGTATTTGCATTATTCGTCGCCGCCGCCCTAACCACCTATGTTAGCGATGTCGCCTCTGATAAAACTTCCTTGTATGTGCTAGTTTTTTTAGCCGCCAGATTTTTATTTAGTTTGTTTTATATTTTGAATCTGCCTTGGTTGCGATCGCTGATGTGGGCAGTGAGCATGGCGTGTATCGGTAGCTTGTTTACAGCCAGCCTTCTTTAATTGTTGCGATTAAAAATTTTGAAAGCGCGGCTTGCCGCGCTTTCAAAGCTCTCTTTTACCAAGCATCTGGCATAATTGCGTCTTGAAAATCAGTAGTCTCGATATTAGCTCCAGTGAAATTAACCTTGCTCAGATTGGCTCCTGTAAACTCAGCTCGACTGAGATCCGCACGACTCAAATCTGCACCAATAAAATAGGCTTCACTGCAATTAGATCCACGCATATCTGCTCCAATCAAATCGCAACCACTGAGATTAGCTCGATAGAGATTTGCGCCAATTAAATTCGCTCTACATAGATTTGACTCACTGAGATCAATATCAACAAGAGTTGCCCCAATCAAATCTGTCCCGACTAAGATAGACACATTAAGATTGCTATGAGATAAGTCGGCTTCACTCAAATTAGCGCGACTAAAGTCAGTGCCAGCCATATTTGCTTCCTTCAAATCGGTACGACTCAAATTTGCACCTATCAACAAAGTTCCAACCATATGCGCCCCGTTCAAACTAGACATATTTAACTTAGCTCTGGATAAATCGGCGTGATCTAACTTAGCTAAACGCAAATTTGAACCACGCAGATCAGCGCCACTTAAATTTGATTGAATCAGGTTTGCTTCACTCAGACAAATCATACTAAGGTGGGCAGAACTTAAATTAGCTTTACCAAGATCCACTCCCCGCATACTCGCCATGCTCAAGTCAGTGCCGCGCAGACTTGCAGCAGTTAGGTTTACATTATGAAATTTTGCTCCCCGCAGATTGATCATACTAAAATCAATTCCCGCAAGATTTAGATCCTCAAGGAGAATTTCGCTCAAGTCAATCCCTCGTAGATCTGGGTGGCTCTCTCTCCACTTGTTCCAACTATCTACGCCTTGATTAAGCAATTCCCGATATTTGTTAGTCGTCACGTTTATATCTAGCCTTGTATGTTTCTACTTTACTCGCAAAAGCTCTTTAATATCAAAACTTAAGTTGGTAAGTAGCTCGGCGAAATAATACCCAGAACCCAAAAAGCTGAGACGCACGCTGCGCGTGCGTCTCAGCTTTTTGGGTTCTGGGTTTCTTGTGGCTTCGATTTCGCTCAGCCAATGTTGGTAGAGCGAAGTCGAAGCTATACATACTGAGCTTGACAAAAAACACAGTGAAATCGTTACAATACTCGTAAAAGAATTACATCTAGAGACAATTATTCAGTGACATCAATTAGGCAAAATATCGATCAGTCAAACTTGCATCTAATAAAACCCAAAATTGTGTTAACAGGTGGCGGCACTGCTGGTCACGTCAGTCCTAATATTGCCCTAATTCCTAGTTTGGAAGCTGATGGATGGGAAGTTGTCTATATTGGTTCTAAAAACGGGATTGAAAAGAAGCTAATCTCTGAAATTGGACTACCCTATTACGGGATTTCATCAGGAAAACTGCGACGATATTTTTCTTGGGAAAATTTTATCGATCCGTTTAAAGTGCTTAAGGGTATATTTGATGCCTACTTTGCGATCGCGAAAATCAAACCCCAAGTTGTATTTTCTAAAGGTGGATTTGTAACTGTTCCTGTGATCTTGGCAAGTTGGTTGCAAAGGATTCCCGTTATTATCCATGAATCAGACTTTACTTCTGGTCTAGCTAACCGACTATCAATTCCTTTTGCAAGTAAAGTTTGTGTTACTTTTCCAGAGACAGCCAAACATTTGGCTAAATACGCGATGAAAGTAATCCACACAGGCTTACCAATCCGCACTGAAATTTTGTGTGGTGAGGCCAATCGGGGACGAGAGTTTTGCGGATTTAATACGGATCTACCAGTTCTGTTTGTGGTTGGAGGCAGTTCTGGTTCCGCTAAAATCAATCAAGAAATTCGTTCAGTTTTAGATGTAATCACCAAAAAATATCAAGTTATTCATGCTTGCGGCAAAGGAAATCTGGAAGAAAATCTCAAAGGGCATACCCACTATCGACAGTTTGAATATCTGGGCAAAGAACTAGCCGATGTTTTGGCGATCGCTGATTTAGTAGTCTCTCGATCAGGCGCTAATGCAGTCTTCGAGTTTCTAGCATTACGCAAACCCAATTTGTTGATCCCCTTATCAAAGTCATCGAGTCGTGGCGATCAAATCCTTAATGCCCAGTCTTTTAAAGCGCGTGGATATAGTGCAGTGCTATTGGAAGAAAATTTGACGAGTGAAAATTTATTAGTAGCGATCGCTGATCTTGATGCTCGGCGCGATGAGTACGTTCAAAATATGCAACAAAGTCAAGATACTGATGCGATCTCTAAACTTGTCAATTTAATTGCCAAGTTTAAATCTAAATAAGTTTTCAGCGCCTTGCGCTTTTGGAAAACCCATAGAAATATTTAAAAGTGCCGCTTCGCGGCACTTTTAAATATTTCTATGGGTTTGAAGATTCAATAGGCTGTGGCATAGCTGTCGTCACTTGGATCAGAACCCAAAAGAGGATAGCGGCGCGGAGCGCCGCCATCCTCTTTTGGGTTTATTAGTTAAAGTAACAAAGTTTGGCTAATGCTTTTTGTAAAAGTGATTTATAGTTCTGGTCATTGACTTCATAGGCTCCAAATCTTGCTAAGTGAGGATTCATTAGCTGTGCATCAAACAAAACATATCCCCTCGATCGCAAATGTTCTACTAACTTCACCATCGCCACCTTAGAGCTTTCAGGAACCCGAAAAAACATCGACTCGCCAATAAATACACCTTGAATAGTGATCCCCAAGATTCCGCCTGCTAGCTGGTCGCCAAACCAAGTCTCAAAGCTATGCGCCCATCCTGCTTCATGTAGCTCCAAATAAAGCGATCGCAAATCATCAGAAATCCAAGTCGTGTCGCGATCGGCACATCCAGCAACTACTTCTTCAAAGGCACTGTCAATCTTTGATTCAAAACGATTTTGATTGATGACGCGCCGCAAAGACTTAGGATAACGAAAACGTTCATCAAGGGGAATTAAGGTGCGCTCGTTGGAGTAATACCATTCTGCTGGCTGCCCTTCACCATCTGACATCAAGAAGTAGCCCTGAGCATAGCCATCAATTATGTCGTGGATTTTAAACCTTTGCACAAAAAAACCTTTGAGTACAGATAAAAGTTTAGCCTTCACTAGGTAGTTTGGCATAGTTAAAGCCTAGAAAACTGTGGCGCACGCTGCGCGTGCGCCACAGTTTTCTAGGCTTTACATTTATAACTGCCGCCAAGCATACTAGGACGTGAACCTAAGAAGTGAGTGGCGGCGCTTCGCGCCGCCACTCACTTCTTAGGCTTTGATTTTGTTCTAAAACAAATAGAGATAGCTGTAATTACTTCAAAAAATAAGTGATCCCCAACGGCGAGTAAAAACTTACTCAGCAGGACTGGGGATCACTTATCTTTAATAAACTTTTATTAATTTAGTTTTTAAACTCAGAGCCTATAAATAAGCTGGCTCCATTTGAATATGTATATTTTGATAGATATTTTAAACTTTTAGCGATCGCTTAATCTTTTCTTTATAATTATTTTTTAAAGAGATTTCTTTGAGCATTTATACTTATTAAAAACCCAAAAGAGAGAGGCAGCGCACCGCCTCTCTCTTTTGGGTTTTTATAATGTTTTAGATTACTGGTTTTTATTAAGTTTCTGGGCTGTAGATGTTGTTGGCATAATCCCATCGCTATTGGGAGTAGCAATTTCAGAAGGGTCAAGGAGTTTAATTGTCATCTGGTTGTTTTTGATCAACCCATGTTTACGCAACAGCGTTTCTTGAGATTTACCAGAATTAAAAGTTTGAGGCAAGTCTTCCCGTAGCCTCTTTACTTTTTGCTCAACTGAGTTGACCTCAGAGTTGATCTCGTCCAGACGATCTTTTTGTGACGATTGGTAGGGCATTAGCTTGGCGATCGCTGCGATCGCGGCAAGGGACAAAGCTACGTTAACCGCAGTCACAATTATGGATTCGATCGCTTTAGCGCGATAAAACTTTTCTTGCTTGAGCTTTACATTTTGAGTAACTGTCTCGCCATAAACTTTAGCTGCGCCGCTTGTACTTGAATCTGTGGGCAGGACGGCAAAGTTGCTTCTAGAGGTGGAAAAATTGTCTCGTGAATTCATACCCACAAGGCGATTCTGTGTGTACTGACTAGGAACTTTTCGTTTAGCTTGTCTTGGTACTTCAGAAAAAAAGCGTGGAGATAAATCTCGTTTAGCAACCATTCACAACCTCTAGATTTAAAAAAGTAAAATGATCAGAACTAGGAGTTAGACAGCGCTGAACCAAGTAAAGCAGCCATTACCGCAGGAACTAGAGCAACTGCCAAGGCGATAAACACTTGAGTATCTGAAAGATTCATACAATATCTCCATATATAAATACTTATTTAGACATTAACAATACACTGTCACATCAAAAATTGGTAGTGTCGCGCAAAAGCAGACAAAACTATTTTTAGAATTAATAATTTTATGCAAGCCAATCTACAGCAAATCCCGATCAAACTAAACCCAAATTTTTTGTAAAAGCCCCGCGAAGCGAGGCTTTTACAAAAAATTTAGTGGTGGGTTTGTTCTCAATCTGCTGTAAGGCTGGCATAAAACCGATTTTGATGTTTTCATAATGAAAATTGCTGAATCCTCTATGACTTTATTGTTTGAAAAGCACTATATAATCACATTGTGAAAACATTCACAAATCTAAACGAAGGAGGCAAAAACTTGGAATTTCAAACTACTGCACAAGAAACTTGTTATGAGAAAGTAGTAACTTGGGTGCAAGAAATATTTGGAAAATATCCTTGCGCTCGTCAAGATATACCTGGTTTGGGAATGTTTGTCGGATCTGCCCTAGTCGAAGTACTAGTTTTTCCTTGGGATACTAATGATGCAATCATTAATACTCGATCTTATGTAGTGGTGGGGGCCGAGCTAAAGCCAGATTTAATGCGGTATCTATTAGAAGAGAACGCCAAAATGATATTTGGGGCATTTGGCATTTCTCAAGACAGTGAAATTTTATTTGAACATTCCATAGTTGGCTCAACTTGTGATGCTAAAGAATTAGAGGCTTCGGTTAAAGCTGTTATGGAAATAGCTGATGAATATGACGACAAGATTGTGGCTCGATGGGGTGGAAAGCGAGCATTAGATAGGATTCATGCAGGGACATTATCAAAAGACGGTTGGTCACTACCTGTTTTGTAGTCTAATCCCAAAAGCTATAGTGCAAGCTGCGCGTGCGCTATAGCTTTTTAGGTTTTAAGGTTTCTTATGCCTAGCTGCTTATAGCTATACAATTAGATAGAGCAATAATTGCATACCTTATAAATTTTTATGTCCCAAGCGATCGCTGAAATCAACGCCAAGATCAAAGCTGGCAAAGCTAGAGTCCTAACTGCTTCTGAGCTTAAGCTCCTAGTTGCAGATGTCGGTGTAAGTCAAGCAGCTAAGCAAGTGGATGTGATCGTTACAGGGACATTCGAGCCGATGGAGTCTTCTGGGGCGATTATAAATCTTGGACATACCGATCCACCGATTAAGATTCGTAATTGTTGGATTGACAATGTACCTGCCTACGCTGGTTTTGGTGCAGTTGATATTTATTTGGGAGCAACCCAAGAGTCGGAGATAAGTGATGAGTCTCCCCAAAATCACGGCGGTGGGCACGTAATTGCAGATTTGATTGCAGGAAAAACAGTTCCTTTCAGAGCAATTGGGCATCCTAATGACTGTTATCCCCGCGCTAATTTTGAAACTTTGATCAATAAAGAATCAATTAATCAGTTCTATCTTTTTAATCCTCGCAATTTATATCAAAATTTTATTGTGGGTGTAAATGGAGGTGAAGAAACTCTGTACACTTATTTGGGGCCTCTTCAACCGAGACTGGGCAACGCTGTTTATTCAAACCCAGGGGCGATTTCGCCTTTGTGGAATGATCCTGATCTGCAATTGATTGGAATCGGAACACGCATTTTTATGGGTGGCGGTGTTGGCTATGTGGCTTGGGAAGGAACGCAGCACTTTCCATTACAAAAACGTTTAGAAAACCGCACTCCCATTGGTCCTGCTGCGACTTTAGCGCTGATTGGTGATGCAAAGCAGATGACTTCAGAATGGGTGCGTGGTTGTTATTTTAAGAACTATGGTGCTTCTTTGATGATGGGTGTGGCTGTGCCGCTACCTGTGATTGATGAAGAGGTGGTGGCTAGGGCTGCGGTGACGGATGACCAGTTAGTTGCTCCTGTGATTGATTTTTCGATTCCGCGCCGAGTGCGTCCGATTTTCGGTTCTGTTTCCTATGCGCAACTTAAGTCTGGAAAGATTGCGATCGCTGGTACAACGGTGAGAACTGCCCCTCTGGCTAGTTTACATTTGTCTGAAGAGGCGGCAAAGACTTTGAAGAATTGGATTTTGAAAGGAGAGTTTACGCTCACTGAGCCTGTGGCGATGCTGCCAAGCGATCGCGCTTTTTTACCACAAGATGTACGCGGCTTCTAGGATCAATACTATAGCTGTCGCCACTTATATCACGACAAATCAAAACCCAAAAAGAGAGTGGCCGCGCGCATGGCCGGCACAGGGTTTTTGGGTGTTTATTTTTGGTTTTGGTTATTTGATTATAATATGGTGTGTTTGTGTTTGGGGGCGCCCTGCGCCGCCACTCTCTTTTTGGGTTTTAAGTTTTCTTTTGCGTAATTTGCTTAAAATATGGTCTGTTGGAGTTGAGGCACTTTGCCATCTCGGGCGATCGCTCTGTACTGGTAACATCTTCACGCTTATAGGTTAAGCCATCTCGGACAAAGCGCCCGACTAGACTGCCAACGATAATTTCTTCCCTTTTAAAAGCATATTGTTGTATCGCAAGATTGTTTCTTACACCTTGCAACGTATAAACCTCATAATCAGTACCTGTTTGATATCGAGGAATTTTTAGCTTTAGGGATGCAATTAGCGAACCATTATTAGAAAACCCTTGATAGCAGAAACGTTCATCTTCTCCCTTTTTCGCAGTACTTGTCCTTTTGGCAATGCTGATATAACGCGAGCCGCCGCCCCAATATGTACCTTCTTCGAGAGCTTCAGCAGACGAGGAGATTAAATTGGCGCTAAAAATACTGACAATACTGACACTCACAATGGAAGCAATTAGGTTCATAAAATATAGATCCCTTTATTCAAATAATAGCAAGCTATAAAAAATGGCTTTGCCATTTTCTAACTTACAGCGCTTCGTGCTTTTGTAAAACCCAGAGAAATCTTTGAAAGTGCATTAGTGTCATTAATTTTTCGTCACTGATTCAACTGAAAGCACTTTCTGTTTGGCTTCATTTGAGAGATATCACTCGATTTCTGACGGTAGATCAAGAATTATCGTCATGGCTATTGTTTGACTTGGTTGGGTATCTTTGCCAGTATTTTAACATTTAGATTTTGCTAACGCTTATTTCAAACGAATACAAGGTGCGTTACATTTCATTAACGAACTACACAAGATAGGCGATCGCGCTATTTTCAACGGATCGCTAAGTACGCTCGAAATTACTCGATTTTAATAAGCGTTGATATCAGTAGCCACAATTTTGCCGTGATTACCTGCTTCGACTTTCTGAAATATCTAATGATAATTTGCAAGAACCTCAAGGTTGAGAATATAGGTGAGGCGGCGATCGCAAATAACCTCTCCGAACTCAACTATTTTTGCTTGCTCAATCTCTGCTGAAAACAGATAACTTAAAC
>JBBQRB010000047.1:0-17094 GCA_038215315.1 Pseudanabaenales cyanobacterium | reverse complement strand
CCACCCCACCCCCCCACCAAACACCAACCCCCGCCTCCTGGGCCCGCCCCGACGCCGACTTTTCTTTTTTATTTGGCGCCCCCCCCCCCCAACCACCCCCCCCCCCCCCCCGCGGGGGCCCGGCCCCCCCCCCCCCCCCACCCTCTCTTGGGGGTTGTCTACGGTTATACCTTGAGAGGCGTTGTGGTTATAATCAAGTTTGATAGATTAAAGTTTCTTAATATTTGGGCAATCGTATCGTGCTAATTCAATCAGACTGGCTCAAAAGTTTGCGAGAACGTTCGTTGGATTTTGAGTTGGGAGCGATCGCAGTAATTTACTTTGTGCAGGGCGCAATGACAATTTCACAGCTTGCCGTAAGCTTCTTTTTAAAAGATGACTTAGGACTAAGCCCTGCGGAAGTTGCCTCTATGGTTGGTATTACCATGCTGCCTTGGACGGTTAAGCCTGTGTATGGTCTGATTTCTGACGGATTTCCTGTGTTTGGCTATCGCCGCCGTCCTTACTTACTACTATCTAGTGTGCTAGGAATCTTTGCATGGGTCAGTATGGGATCGTGGGTGACGACTCCATTTTGGGCGATTGCGATGATTGCGACAGGCTCCCTGTCTCTAGCTTTTTCTGATGCAATTACCGATGCGCTGATTGTCCAACGCGCTAGACTTGAAGCCGAAGGAGATGCTGGCTCATTACAGTCATTTAGCTGGATTGCATCTTCAATTGGCGCGATCATTTCCGCCTATCTAAGTGGCTACTTATTGGAGCATTTTGGCGCAAAATTAGTTTTTGAAATCACAGCCGTTCTGCCCTTACTGGTGGGGATTGCTGCCTTTGCGATCGCTGATCCGCCGATGTCTACTATTTTTATTGTTGCGCCCAATCCTGATGGTTCGCCGACTGCACCTACGCCAAACCTGTCGCGCAACTCACAGGTATGGCTGTCGCTCAAGTACAATTTCACCCAACTAAAGCAAGCTTTTAAAAACAAAGCGATTTGGTTACCCGCAGCTTTTCTATTCCTGTGGCAAGCTACGCCAAGTGCGGACACTGCTTTTTTCTATTTCACAACCAATGAGCTTAAGTTCAACCCAGAATTTTTAGGAACAATCAGATTTTTTGCTAGTTGGGCTGGGCTACTAGGGGTATGGCTATTTCAGCGCTTTTTTAAAGGTGTACCGACCCGCAAAATTTTCTTTTGGACAACGATAATTTCTACATCGCTAGGGTTGACGAGTCTATTGCTAGTTACCCATGTCAATCGATCGCTAGGCATTGATGATCGCTGGTTTAGCCTCGGAGACAGTCTGATCTTGACCATTGCTGGTCGTATTGCGTTTATGCCTGTACTCGTGTTAGCCGCAAGGTTATGCCCTGAGGGGATTGAGGCAACATTATTTGCATTACTAATGTCGGTACTAAATATTTCGGCGCTATGTTCCTTTCAGTTGGGGGCTGGGCTAACCTATTTACTCGGTGTCACCGAGTCAAATTTTGATAATCTCTGGATCTTGGTTTTGATTGCCAATGTCACTAGTCTGCTACCACTGCCTCTATTAAATTGGCTACCTGATGAGCAGGAAATTAACTATAAATCTAATAATAATGTCGATACTTCTTTAAGCGATCGCCCTGAAGTAGTGTTGCAAGATTAATTATTCGAGATAGGCGTAGTCAGTCTTGTTAGGACACAAAACCAGAAGACGAGTTTGGGGGGGGGGGCCCCCCCCCAACCCGAAAAAAAAAACCCCCTCTGGGTTGGGGCGGCCCCCCCCCCCCCAACGCTAATCTTTCACTGGGAAGGGAGTAAGTCCACTTGGCGAGAGCTATAAATATGGAAATAGATTACATAGCTTTGTTTGTTTCCGATGTGGCGCGATCGCTAATTTTTTATCGCGACTTGTTAGGCTTTAGCTTCGACAAGCCGACAAAGCCCGATGGAGCTGAGGGCTACAGTGGCAAGTTGAAAATCGGTATCTATGATCGCAGTTGGCTACCCAAATTATTTGGCGATCGCGGCAAGCAAGCAATTAGTGGACATCCATTTTTGCTATCGATGTCTGTGGCAGACCTTGACCAAACCTATCAACAAATCTTGGACAAAATAGGCGATCGTTCTAAGGTTAATGATGAAGAAGCAATTGAGAATAGCGTGATTATTGCACCGCCCAAGCTGATGCCTTGGGGACAAAAAATATTATTTTTAAGCGATCCTGATGGCAATATTATCGAAATCGTGCAGTCATTACCTGATTTATAGCTATTGGCATACAGCGCTTTGCGCTGTTATAGAACTCAGATAAACTTTCAAAAGTGGTGCGAAGCACCACTTTTGAAAGTTTACCTGTACCTCTTAAAGCCTCAATAGGCTGTATTCTATTCATCAATTGACGTAGATTTTCTTCCATAGATCTGCAACACTACCAAACAATATATATTTAGCTTTATATTTAACCTTGGTTAAAGCCTCACCTAAATAACTATGCCTACCCAAAACGATATTCCTGTTGCCCAGCGAATCAGCGATTCCGAACGATCGCCTAAAAAGCAACCTGTCGTAAAAAGACGCTCGATCTTGCGATCGCTTTTGTCAGTGCCTTGGTGGGCATATGTTTTAGCTTTTTTAGCATTTTTATCACCGATTGTTAGCACCCGTATCTGGTTTTCACTAAATGCCGATAAGATTGCTCAAAATCCTAGTAACGTCGCCGCAGTAGTTGCATCACCTAGTACTGCACCAACGCCTATAACATTTACACCCACCCCATCTCCCAATATAGCTACTGCGCCAATCACAAATACTGATCAGCCTGAAGCTGAAGTTCCTTCTAATCTATTTGGACATTATGCCTTTGCAGAGCCTCCTGCTAATAAATTACGCACTATTGGTAGAGCTGGTGATGGTTACGAAATTAGATTGCATGAGGCGGCGGCTAAAAGTTATCTCAATATGGAATCTGATGCCAAGGCAGACGGCATTGATTTTGTGATTATTTCTGGATTTCGGACGATCTCTGAGCAGCAGCAGCTTTTCTTTGAAATTAGTAAGCAGCGCAATCAAACTCCTGCTGAAAGAGCCAAAGTTAGCGCCCCACCAGGGCATAGCGAACACCATACTGGCTATGCTCTAGATATCGGCGATGCCTCTGTTCCTAGTGCTAACTTGTCGATCAGCTTTGAGAAAACTGCTGCTTTTCAATGGTTACAAAATAATGCAGCTAGATATGGGTTTGAAATGTCGTTTACACCGAATAACGCTCAAGGTGTGATGTATGAGCCTTGGCATTGGCGTTTTGTCGGTGACGAAGACAGTCTTGCGACTTTTTATAAAAAATCTAACCGCAGTAATTCCTTTATCCAAAAGCCCTAGCCTCAAGCCAGAACTAATAAAAAATTTGGGAGAGTTGCTCAGCAACTCTCCCAAATTTTTTATTGAGAAGACTAAGCACTGAAATATTTAGCGATCGGGTGATGCACAATTAGAGCGGTTGTTGACTGCTCTGGATAAAGTTGTTCACTCTCATCCATAACCAAGTCAACCTGCTTCGCATCTAATAAGTCCAGTAGCTTATACTGATCTTGCATATTAGGACAGGCAGGATAGCCAAAACTATAGCGAGAGCCATGATAGCGCTGGGCAAGAATATCCCGAATATTGTTAGGGTCTTCAGCGCTAAAACCTAACTCATGACGAATCCTCGTATGTGTCCATTCGGCAATAGCTTCCGCCATCTGGACGGCTAGACCATGAAAGTAGAGATAATCAGTATACTGATTCGCTTTAAAAAGTCCCTGAGCAAACTCTGTCGCAATATTTCCCACTGTGACCGCTTGCAACGGTAAAACATCGATAATTCCCGACTCTTTAGGCGAGAAGAAATCGGCTATACAGAGGCGGCGCAAGGATTTCTGGCGGGGAAAGACAAAGGAATTAATCGGTTGTGTTTGGGCATTAATTTGATCTATATCTTTATGGTCATAGACATAGACTGTATTTCCTTCAGCTAACACAGGGAAATAGCCATATACAGAAGTTGGCGATAGCAACTTCTCTTTAATAATTCGTTCTTTCCAAAGTTCCAAGATGGGGTAGACCTTCTCTTGCAGAAAAGCATCATATTCTCCTCTTGACTGGTCTTTAGGCTTGCGAAATTGCCATTGCCCTGCAACTAAAGCTTGCAAATCTAGATTCCAAAACAATTCTTCATAGGGAATATCAGCTTCATGGAAAATTTGCGTTCCCCAAAAAGGAGGGGTAGGACGGGAAATGTTAGTCTCAACGGCATCAGATCGTTCGATATCCAGATAACGTTCTGCTAAAAGAGCATCTTGCTTAGCTTGTTCTTCCGAGGCACTGATAGCCGCATCTACAGATCCACTCACTTCATCGACAAGATTCGCATCCAAAAAGCCTTGCTTATCTTCCCATTTCCCTTCAACTTTCGCGGGCATATACTTGTCCATAAAGTTGAGGTCTGAGAATGCATCCTTACCGTAAATTACCCTGCCTTGGTAAACATTTTGACAATCGGTATACACAAACTTGGGAGTCAAGGCTGCGCCACCGAGGATCACAGGGACGCTGATACCACGATTGTTAAACTCTTGCAAGTTATCCTTCATGAAAGCCGTGGACTTCACTAACAATCCACTCATGGCGATGCAGTCAGCCTTATGCTCTTCATAAGCTTTGATGATGTTATCGACAGGCTGTTTGATGCCAATGTTGACGACTTTATAGCCATTATTGGACAGGATGATATCGACAAGGTTCTTGCCAATATCATGGACATCTCCCTTTACGGTTGCGATCAGAAATACGCCTTTATTAGACCCTTCGACCTTGTCCATAAAGTTCTCTAGGAAAGCGACTGCTGACTTCATTGTCTCTGCTGACTGCAGTACAAAGGGAAGTTGCATCTGCCCTGAGCCGAATAGCTCGCCGACTACTTTCATGCCATCCAACAAAAATTGATTGATGATGATCAAGGGTTCGTATTGCTTCAGCGCTTCCGTAAGTGCGTCATCTAAGCCAATGCGATCGCCATCGATAATATGATTTTTGAGCTGCTCTTCGATGGGGGTGTCAGCTTTGTCCACCTTAACGCGCTTGCTCGAAACACCTTCAAACAAGGTCGTAAACTCACCAAGGGGATCGTAAATGCAGATATCGCCATCAAATTGACGCTGATCGTAAATCAATTGGCGTGATACTTCTAATTGTCGTTCAGGAATACGATTGAGCGGCACGATTTTACTGGCATGGACAATCGATGAATCCATTCCCGCTTTGATCGCTTCATCCAAAAATACCGAGTTAAGAACCACTCGCGAAGCAGGATTTAAACCAAAGGACACATTGGAAACACCCAGCAATATATGGGTTTCAGGCATAGCTTTTTTAATGCGGCTAATCGATTCGATGGTCGCCGCCGCATTCTGGCGATCTTCAGCGATACCCGTCGAAATCGGCAGCGCGAGAGTATCAAAAAAGATTTCACTAGCTGGCATTCCCAGTTCTTCGGTTGCTTGTTTATAAGCACGAGAGGCAATTTCAAACTTCTTATCGGCAGTTCGCGCCATGCCATCTTCATCAATTGTCCCGATGACGATCCCTGCTCCATATTGCTTGGCAAGTTTCACAACTTTGCAAAAGCGTTCTTCACCATCTTCATAATTAGTGGAATTGAGAATGCATTTACCACCCGCCACTTTCAGCCCTGCTTCCATCTTTTCCCATTCGGTGGAGTCGAGCATTAGAGGTATCGTGACATTAGTTACGAGTCTCGATACCAGTTCATGCATATCGCGCACGCCATCGCGCCCCACATAGTCTACATTCACATCAAGAATATGTGCGCCTTCCTTGACTTGCGATCGCGCGATCGCCACTAACCCATCCCAATCTTCTGCATTCAATAAATCGCGAGTTTTCTTTGAGCCGCTCGCATTGAGACGTTCACCGACAATCAAGAAAGAATTATCTTGAATATAGGGCTGCGAGCTATAAATGGAAGCTGCGGATGGAACGACAAGAGGCTTACGTTGCTTGGGTTTAAAGTTCTTTGATATTTCAGAAAGTGTTTGGATGTGAGCAGGAGTTGTACCACAGCAACCGCCAATCACTTGTACGCCTAAATCTTCCACAAAATGCTGGAGATGTTCGCCTAAGTCTTCAGGTGTGAGTCGATAGAAAGCGTGACCACCAACGTTTTCAGGCAATCCAGCATTTGGCACACAGGAGACGACAAAGGGAGAATGCTCGCTCAAATAGCGCATATGCTCCTTCATCAAGTCAGGGCCCGTTGCACAATTTAATCCTAAAATATCAATGGGATAGGGTTCTAAAATTGTGACCACTGCCGAGATATCCGAACCAACTAGCATTGTGCCTGTGGCTTCGATGGTCACCGATACCATGACAGGAATACGGGGCTTTTTCTGTACTGCGATTTCTGCAAAAAATTCTTCGATCGCACTCAATGTGACCTTAATTTGCAACACATCCTGACAAGTCTCGACTAGTAGCAAATCCGCGCCACCATCGTACAGTCCTCTAATCTGCTCAATAAATGACTGCTTCATGCTGTCGAAATCAATATGCAGCAAAGTTGGTAACTTCGTGGTCGGGCCAATCGAGCCAGCGACAAAACGCGGTTTTTCAGGTGTGGAAAATTCGGCAGCAACAGACTTGGCTAGTTCTGTGGCTTTTTTACTAAGCTCATACGCCATGTGAGCTAGGTCATACTCAGCCAAAACAATCGATGTACCGCCAAAGGTATCTGTCTCAATCACATCTGCACCTGCGGCTAAAAAGTCGCGATGTACCTTGGCTACTGCTTCAGGTTTCGTCATCACTAGATACTCATTGCAGCCCTCATACTCCGCACCGCCAAAATCTTCGGCAGTAAGGTCTTGCACCTGCAAATTTGTACCCATTGCACCATCAAAGACTATGACGGGGCGATCGCTGCTGTGAAGACGTTCCAGAAACAGACTCATGTGTGTATAACCCTAAGCTTACTAAGCAAGTCTAACAAATCAATTTATAGAAAGTATAGCAAGCTAATGATGGATCGTTGTTTCTCTGCAATGCCTACAGCGCTTTCTTAAAACCTAAGAAGTAAGTGGCGGCGCGAAGCGCCGCCACTTACTTCTTAGGTTTTGATCTTGTTGATTTAGGAGTTTTCAGCGCTATTGGCGCTGAAAACTCCTAAATCGGTTTCATAATGAGAATTACTGAAGAAATAAGGAGATCATCTCAATGCCAAAAGCCCACCCATTCATTCGCCTAACTCGCTATGCCCGCAAATATCGCCCACAGATTTGGACGGCAACCACCTATTCGATTTTAAACAAATTTTTTGATTTAGCGCCGCCTGTTTTGATTGGAGCTGCGATTGATTTGGTATTGCAAAAAGAAAACTTTTGGGCAAATCCTTTGGGTGTGCAAGGGCTGGCTCCGCAATTGTTTGTACTATCGGTGATTAGCGGGCTGATTTGGGCTTTGGAATCAATTTTTGAATATGCCTATGCGTTGCAATGGCGCAATCTAGCGCAGACCTTGCAACATGACTTGCGCCTTGATACCTATCAACATTTACAGGAGCTAGAGCTTGCCTTTTTTGAGGAACGTAGTTCGGGCGGATTGATGTCGATTGTGAGTGATGATGTCAATCAATTGGAACGCTTTCTCGATGGCGGTGCTAATGAGGTAATTCAGGTTTCGGCGACTATTTTGTTAATTGGCGGTGCTTTTTTTGTAATTACGCCCAATGTCGCTTGGCTAGCGATGCTGCCGATGCCGTTTATTCTCTGGGGTTCGGTTTGGTTTCAGCAATTTCTTGCGCCTCGATATGCGGAAGTGCGCGAAAATGTGGGACTGCTCAATGGTCAGTTAGCCAATAATATTGGGGGGATCACCACGATCAAGGCTTTTGTAACTGAAGATTACGAGCGAAAGCGAATTGAGAAAGAAAGCGATCGCTATCGACAGAGTAATCGGGCAGCGATCGCCTATTCAGCCGCCTTTGTGCCATTAATTAGAATCTTGATCTTTATCGGATTTATTGCAATTTTGTACTATGGCGGTTTGGAAGTGCAGGCTCAGAAGCTATCGGTAGGAAATTACTCAGTGATGGTCTATTTGATTCAACGTTTGCTCTGGCCGTTAACCCGCCTTGGTGAAACCCTCGATCAGTACCAAAGGGCGATGGCTTCCACCAATCGGATTCTCGATTTACTCGATACACCGATCGCAATTCATTCTGGTACAAAGTCTTTTCCTCTGCCAGTACTCGATCAAATTCCCATGCGCGGCGAAATTCTTTTAAAAAATGTCACCTTTGGCTATCGAGCTGATTTTCCGATTGTCGAGAATCTATCTTTAGAAATTGCGGCTAACAAAACTACAGCGATCGTAGGGGCTACAGGCTCAGGCAAAAGCACATTGGTGAAGCTTTTGCTCAGGCTCTATGAAATTCAATCAGGCCATATTTTTGTGGATGGTATTGAAATTCGCGAACTAGAACTGCGATCGCTACGTTCTTGTATTGGTTGGGTGAGTCAAGATGTGTTTCTATTTCATGGTTCTGTTTTAGAAAATATTACCTATGGTTCCTTTGGTGCGACTGTTGAGCAGATTGTAGAAGCTGCCAAAATTGGTGAAGCCCATGAATTTATTCAGTCCTTACCCAATGGCTACGACACGATTGTGGGTGAACGTGGTCAAAAGCTATCGGGTGGTCAACGTCAACGGATTGCGATCGCCCGCGCCGTATTACGCAATCCACCCATATTAATTCTTGACGAAGCAACTTCTGCCGTTGATAACGAGACAGAAGCCGCGATTCAGAAATCCCTTGATCAGATTACTAAAAATCGCACCACGATCGCGATCGCCCATCGTCTTTCCACGATCCGCAATGCTGATCGTATCTATGTCATGGATCAGGGTAAGGTTGTGGAAACAGGAACCCATAATCAATTAGTGGCTTTAAATGGAATCTACACAGGTTTGTGGAATTTACAAACTGGACAAACCCATGAGCCTATTTGTTAGGCTTTTATAACTGCCGCCTCTCTCTTCTGGCTTTTGATTTGTCTTGATACAAGACTGGCGACAGCTCTCCCTTCTCAGCGAAAGATTAGCGCCGCACCGCTAATCTTTCGCTGAGAAGGGAGTAAACAACTTCTAACTGTGAAAACTTTGATCGCAACCTTCGATGACTTGATGCCAAATGTCGAAATGTAGCTGTCGATTGCGATCGCGATTGGTCTTGACCTCTAAAACCTGAGTACCAGTTGCCGAAAGCGAACTAATTACCGCCTCACGCAGATGTTGCCAATCTTTGATCAAAGTATATTCGCAAGCATAAGCCGTCACTAATGGCGAGAAGTCTAAACCATGAGCAGTGCCAAAAAACTCCTCAAAGGTATCCGCAAACTTAGCGATCGGCAATAGATTGAAGATGCCGCCGCCATCGTTATTTAAAAGAATTATGGTCAGAGAAATATTGTATTTTTTCGCGGCTAATAATCCATTCAGATCGTGATAGAATGTTAAATCACCACAAATAAGAACCATCGGGCGATCGCACCCACAAGCCGCACCAAGGGCGCTAGAGATCATGCCATCAATACCATTTGCCCCACGATTTGCCAAAACTGTAATTGGTAAATTGCTATGAAAAAATGTATCTAAATCGCGAATTGGCGTACTACTTGCCACATAAATATAAGTCTCCGCAGGTAAAATTTCGGCTAGTTCTGCATAAACCTTGCCATCAAATAATTCATCTATTGACCGCAACGAATCAGCGATCGCGGTACAAGCGATCGTCTCTGCTAACTCAAAATCCAATCGCCATTGCTTGTCCTGCCAAGCAGTCTGAGCATAGTTTTGAAGATAATTGGCTAACTGCTCACAAAAACCGACAGGCTCAACATTTAGGGCTTGGGTGAATCCATGTGTGGGGTCACTGTTGATGCTACCGACCACGATCTGCTGACAGCCAATATGTCTTTCTAGCCAAAGCATATAGCTTTTGGAAGTGGGCATTGCTCCAAACCGAATCACTAACAAAGGCGCATGGGTTTTACAGAAGTTAGGCGATCGCAAAAAACTGTCGTAATGTCCAATTGCATCGTGGCGGTGCGCTCCTGTCGCCTCTATTAATAATGGATAGCCTGTCGCTCTTGCTAGCATCTGCACAGCCTTTAAAAATCCTGACGGTGCGTCATAAACACCGACTACAATTACGCCCTGTGGACAACTAATGACTTGGTTAGCGATGGTAGCGATCGCTTCGTTATCAAAGATTCTTTGACCTGCGATAATCTGACTATAGGCTGTACCAAGCGGATTGCCTAACATGGCTTCAGGGCTGCTGAAGGCGAGATCTTCAGGAATATCAGTGAGCACAGGAATGGGAACCATCGGATCAGCAAAGGGAAAGTTGAGATGGATTGCCCCAGCAGGTGTTTCGCCTTTGCCAGTAGCGATACTGACCGCACGACCAATCAGCGATCGCAAATAGCGTAACCGAAATCCCAAGATCTCTGGAGTACCCACTTCAAAGAAATAGCGAACGTGCTTTCCGTAAAGATTAATCTGATCAATAGTCTGCCCTGAACCACAATCGCGCATCTCTGGGGGACGATCAGCGGTCATCACTACTAAGGGAATGCGGCTGTAATAAGCCTCAATAATCGCAGGATAATAGTTAGCCGCAGCAGTTCCTGAAGTGCATAATAGCGCCACAGGTGACATTTTTATCTTGGCTAAGCCAAGGGCAAAAAAGCTGCTTGATCGTTCATCAATATGGACGAATATCCGCAAGTCTGGACAGCGATCGCGCAGTTCGGCAAAGGCAATTACAAGCGGTGTCGAGCGCGATCCTGGAGAAATGCAAACTGCTCTGACTCCAGAGCGATAGAGTTCTTCAACAACAAGACTTGCCCAAAGCGTATTTCGATTAGCAGTATTCATTTAATAACGGTTCCACTAGCACTGAAGTGAATGCTATAGCCAAGTTCTGCTAGCATCTGCCGTAATATGGGCAAACTCAGCCCCAACACATTAGTATGGCAACCTTCTATCTTCTCAACTAAAAATCCACCCAACTTCTCTAAGGTAAAGCAACCTGCACAGCACAAAGGCTCCCGTGAACTCGCATAACTGGCAATTTCCGCATCAGTAACATTACTAAAATGCACTTTAGTCACGCCATAGCGCATGACTGTACGCTGGGTTTTGGTGTCAATTAAGCAATGTCCAGTATAGATTTCACAATAGTTGCCGCGCATTTTTTGCCATGTGGCGATCGCTACTGCTTCTGATTTAGGTTTCCCATAAATCAAGCCATTGAGGTACATGACCGAGTCGCAACCTACGATCAAAGCATTCTGTCCCGCTAATTCTTGAGTGATATCTGGCAAAACTGCCCTAGCCTTACATTGCGCCAAAGTAAGCACCAATGAGGTGGGATCACTAACTTGAATTGCTTCTTCATCAAAATAACTCACCCTAATCATGGGATTGATACCCGCATTTTCGAGGATTTTTTTGCGAGTAGGTGAGGAGGAAGCCAGAACAAAAACAGGATAAGCCATAATATGCGATCGCGATAGTTAAAAATCTACTACAAACATAACAGTGCTGAGCCTTGCTTCGCCAATTCAAAACTGAGATGCTCCTAAGGAGATGACCTCCCCACATATCGGTTCTCTAATGAGAATTTCTGGCTAATACCACTTTTTGCTATTTAAGTTGCTTTTTGATTGCTATACTTTTACAGATAAAAAGTTGTTATTGCATAATGAAAACGATGAGAAGTATTGCCTTCAAGATTTTTATTACTGTATTCATCTTAATTGCCTTACACATTGCACCTAACGGCTCTCAAAGCGATCGCTACGTTGATTCAGTAAGAGCATTATATGAAAACGGCAATTTTATCTTGCCAAGTGATGCTAATCCAGTTGATTCAGTTAGGATTAACGGCAACTTATATTCAGTAATCGCTCCAGGATTACCAATAGTTTTGGCTCCTCTTTACTATATTCAACAAGTAGTGATGTCAGCATTAAATATTTCATCTCGTGAGGTATCTAATGCTGTTTTGAATTTAGTGGCAAATATTTTTGTGATGGCTCCTTTGATCGGAATTACTTCTGTCATGATGTTTTATACATTAAAGGATTTAACTTCAGATCTGCGTAAACAACTTTGGCTAGTTTTTATTTTTGTCTTTGGTTCATTAACATTTTTCTATGCAACTAATGGAATTTGGGTGCATAACTATACAATGTCCTTAATTTTTATTGCTTTTAGCCTAATTATTGCAAAGAAAAATAACTTTGCGATCGGATTAGTTATGGGAATAGCACAATTAATTGACTATATTGCAGTTTTGCCAATATTTTTGTTGTTAGGATTTTGGATTTATACAAACCGTAAGAATAGTCTTAATAATTTAATTAAAGAAATATGTTTGCTTTTATCTGGCTACGCAATATTTTTGAGTGGGCTGATGTATTACAACTATTCAATTACAGGATCGGCTTTGCAAACGCCTAACTCTATTTTTTTGCAACAGGCTTTTCAGGACGGCAGATCCATGCGGAGCAGTATGTTCAGCACACCATCAATTGCAAGCCTCTGGGGAATTAGTTTTAGTCCATTTCGCGGCATATTCTTGTATTTCCCAATGATGTTTTTATTCGCTTGGACTTTGGTAAAAAAGCAAGACGATTTCAACAAGGTTATGCTGTTTTGCTATCTCTTCTTTGGGTTTACTTTCCTCTTCAATTCAACTTATTATGCATGGTCTGGTGATAGTTGCTTTGGTCCAAGACATTTAGTTACAGCTATGCCATTTGTGATTTTACCAATAGTTAATTGCCAACTTAAATACATAAAAATATTTGGTATAATTTCTATATTTATTAATCTTGCTGGTGTTTCTACAGTTCCATCAAATAATGTATTTACAAATATTGCTATATTCCTTTATAGGGGATTATTCTTGCATTGGTTAGATTGGATACATAAAACTATCTTGCCTCAATACTTTAATATTAATCTAAGTTCAGTAACTCCTTTCTTTATTTACGTAGCGATCGCCTATTGCTTATACTTAATATGGAAGCCTGTTATAGCCGTCGCCAGGCGTAGCACCTCACATTGATATTGAGTAATTATACTTAAGTAGGCAAGCATAATTAAACCCAAAGCCCAAAAAGCTATAGCGCACGCTGCGCGTGCGCTGTAGCTTTTTGGGCTTTAAGGGCTCTTTTGCCCACATACTTAGGAGATTCAAGAAATCCATTGAGGTAAGCACGGCAATGGTCAGCTAACTCGGGATATAAATCTATAACCTAGACTCAATGAGGGTTCTAGCCATTTATAGTCATTGCTCTTCAAAGTCATACAAGTCAAAGGTTTACAGCTTTATCCCGAATTAGCTGACCAGTGCCTACTAGGCATTTTTCGCTTCCAATTCGGCAATTCTTTTTTCTAACTTACGCATGGTATGTAATAAATCTGGCAACTGGCGTTCTGCAATTACAATCCGCTTCCAGTCCTTTTCAGGAACGACAGGATATCCCATCACCGTGACCCCTGCGGGTACATTACTGGGAATGCCAGATTTTGCGCCAATAATCGCCCCATCACCAATGTGGATATGATTAGCTGCGCCAACCTGCCCCGCCATCACCACATGATGACCGAGGGTAACGCCGCCAGCCAAGCCCACCTGTGAAGCCAAAACAGAGTGCGCTCCCACTTCCACTCCATGACCAATCTGCACAAAATTATCCAGTTTTGCGCCCTTATGAATGATCGTGATCCCAACCGCAGGACGGTCAACGGCACAGGAGCAGCCAAGTTCCACATCATCTTCAATAACTACGTGACCAATTTGGGGAACTTTATACCAAGTCCCATTGGGAGAGATTTCAAAGCCAAAACCATCACCACCGAGTACTGTACTGGGATGGAAGATACAATTTGCGCCGATTTGAGTGCGATCGCTGATTACACAGTTGGCATGGATGACCGTGCGATCGCCAATTTCGACATCGTTATAAATGGTGACATGGGGATAAATCGTGACGTTATCGCCAATTTTGACGCGATCGCTGATCACAACGTAGGGCGCGATCGCCACGTTACTTCCCAACTGCACCTCTGCACCTAAAATTGCCGTAGGATGAATCCCCACAGGTGGAGTAGGTGGCTGATAGAACTTCTCAAGAACCTTAGCAAATAAAATACGGGGATAGGCAGTACGAATGCAGGGCAGTGGTGACGGCGTTTTGAGATCGAGGATAACCGCACTAGCTTGAGTATCCTTGAGATGGGTCACAAACTTGGCTGAAGACACAAAGGTAATTTCTCCAGATTGCGCCTTGTCAATCGCCGCAACTCCAGTAATAATTGGGTCAGCACCATGAGATTCCAATTGACAATCGGGCAAAGCAGTGACAAAATCAGCGGCAAGTTCTGAGAGCTTAAAACTAATCATTTGGATCATGTTTGATTTCATATCAAGAATGCGCGATCATCATGATACTTAACTGCGGCAAACTTATTTACATTAATCAATGACATCTCAACTCACTGCTGTCCCTGTAGGTAGCTTCTTAGTTAATGAAGTTATCTCCGCCGAAGATCAATCTTTGGATCATGCCTCATCAAGTGAAATAAAATTTTCTCTGATTGTGCCTACTTACAATGAGAGCAAGAATTTAGCGAAGTTGGTCGATATATTAACGCATTTACTAAATGATTATTTTGGCGATCGCTATGAGTTAATTATTGTTGATGATGATAGTCCCGATCTTACTTGGCAAGTGGGGCTAGAGCTGATGCCGAGCTATCCCCATCTCAAGATCATGCGGCGGCAGGGAGAAAAGGGACTCTCGACAGCAGTGATCAGGGGTTGGCAAGCTTCTCAAGGAGAAATTTTAGGTGTAATTGATGGCGATTTGCAACATCCGCCAGAAACTCTGATCAAAATGTTGGATGCGATCGCGGGTGGAGCCGACTTGACGGTGGCAAGCCGCCATGTTGAGGGTGGCGGGGTGAGTGACTGGGGATTTATACGGCGCGTATTATCGCGTGGGGCGCAGATGTTGGGGCTATTGATTTTACCCAATGTGATTGGTCGCGTTTCTGATCCGATGAGTGGTTACTTTATGGTTAGACGTAGCGCGATCGCCAACTATGCCATGAATCCTTTGGGCTATAAAATCCTGATCGAAGTGCTTGGGCGCGGCGATATTGGTACTGTCGCTGAGGTTGGCTATGTATTTCAAGAGCGTCAAGAGGGAGAGAGTAAAGTCACTTGGCGGCAGTATGTAGACTATATTTTGCATTTACTAAGATTGCGATCGCGTGGCAGAATTGGCAGAATTCGCGAAAAGTTTCAAGTTCCTGCACAGCGTTTTCTGCGATTTGGTTTGGTGGGATTTAGCGGCGTATTTGTGGATATGACGATTTTTTATCTCCTCAGCGATGCTTCCACCTTAGCAATGGGCTTGACCCGCAGTAAAATTATTGCCTCTGAAGTCGCAATTCTCAATAACTTCCTTTGGAATGATCTATGGACATTTCGTGATTTCTCCAGTCAACAGTCGGGCTGGCGCAAGCTAGTAAAGCGATTTGTGAAGTTTAATTTAATCTGTCTATTTGGAATCGGACTGAACCTCATTATTCTCAATACTTTGTATAACTATTTTGGAGTTAACAAGTACCTAGCGAATCTAATTGCGATCGCGATCGTGACAATTTGGAACTTCTGGTTTAATCTCAAATTGAGTTGGCGCGTCACCCAAACCAAATAATACTAAAATTGATAAGTATGTGGAGTTTTTGTAAGATGTCAACAGGATTAAAGCAATGACAATTTTAGAAAAAGCTGTGAGTAAGATGCAGCAGTTACCGATAGATCGTCAGCAGCAAGTATTGAAATTTATTGAATTTCTCACATTTGATTTGGGCGATCGCCAAGTGGATCAAGAAACTGAAAACTTAACAGCAAAAAAAACTAGAAGTTCTCGTCGCGATTTATTAAAAAAATGGGAAGGTGTGGTTGAAGGTGGAGTAGATGATCTTTCCTATAACAAAAAATATATGGAAGGATATGGTCAGAAGTGAGTCAGCGCATAATTCTTGATACTGGTGTCTTGGTTGCGTATTTTAGAAAGTCCGATCGCTTTCATCAATGGGCTGTAACTCAGTGGGGACAGGTTGATTTGCCTGTATTCACTTGCGATGCTGTTATTTCAGAAGCTTGTTTTCTTTTTCGCGATTTGCCGCACATTCAACGTGCCATAGTTGAGTTAATTGAGGGGAATGTAATTGAGATCGCTTTTAACTTACAAGAAGAGTCTGGTAATATTTGTGTGTTAATGGGGCGTTATGAGTCTGTGCCGATGTCGTTTGCGGATGCTTGTTTGGTGAGGATGTCTGAGCAAATATCGAATAGCACTGTGATGACGCTGGATAGCGATTTTAAAATATATCGCAAACACCGTAATGAAGAGATTCCCATAATCCAACCCTAATATTTCTTCTTCCAACTTTTTCCTTGAACCTATGACAGATGCAGAGTTGTTGGGGATAATCGCAAAAGCCGATCGCAAAGTTTAAACTGAACTCGATCTGTCAGGGGAAAAGATATTTGGCAGATCGCGCAACTAAAAAGCTTGTAAAATATAAAAATGCTATAGGTCAAGACATGATGAAAGTTGCGATCGATCGCTATATTGAAGTTACGCCTGATGTTCGCGGTGGTAAGCCTCGGATTGCGGGCGGCGAATTACGATCGCAGATGTGGCGATCGCTTATTTGCGCTTGGGACAGACGCTGGAAGAGGTGGCTGCGGAATATGATCTGACTTTGGCTGAGGTATATGCGGCGATGTCGTTTTATTATGATAATAAGGCTGCCATTGATGAGAGCATTCAAGTATCTGAGGCTTTTGCAGATTCTTTGCGTCCAATGTATCCTTCTCTTTTGCAAGAAAAAATCTATGATCACGCTTGAAAAAAGATTGAATGAATTAAAACATGAGTATTACTGCAACT
>JBBQRB010000046.1:0-17577 GCA_038215315.1 Pseudanabaenales cyanobacterium | reverse complement strand
TTTTTGATTTTTTGTGCCAAATAATTTAAATTTTAAAAAAACCAAAACGCGGGTGGGGGCGCCCCGAATCCCTCTTTTGGGAAATATACTGTGTGGCGGCGCTCCGCGCCGCCACTCAGTATATTAGTAATTGCTGGCTGTTTTACGATGATGTATGGCTGTCAGTCCATTGGGCTGCATTAGCTTGCCATTTTCTACAATTGCGTAAATTAGCCAATGATCACCGCATTCCATTCTTTGAGAAACTCGGCATTCTAAATAAGCCAAGCCATCATTTAAAATGAAGCCACTTTCTGTTGGCTCGGCATCAACATCCTTGAAACGATCTTCCCCAGGGGCAAATTTTTTCATAAAGGATTTGCGAAGCTGTTTCTCCTGTTCCAAAATATTCAGCACAAAGCGATCGCCTTCATAGAGATAAGACTCCACAGCGCGATCTTTAGCGACAGATATGGATAATCCTGGAGGATTGAAAGTAGCTTGCGATACCCAAGAAGCGAGCATAGCTGTAGATATTGATCCGCGCTTTAGGGTTAGTACGCAGAGTGAGCCAACAATACGTCCCACGGCTTGCTCAACAGTACTTCCAGGGTTGAGTGTAGTTCTTACTTTTTTAGCGCGTTTCAGATTTTGGGCGAAATCTGTCCCTGTTTCTTCGCAAATCTGGATAACCGATTCAGTTGGTGTGAATTTGACTTTAATTGGTTCAAAAGCAAGGATATATCCTGCATCTTTGAGCTTGCCTGAAATAATATCAACCGCCTCACCACTCCAGCCATAGGAGCCGAATACTCCCGCCTGATAGCTTTTAGTGGCTGTGGATAAGACTATGCCTAGTGCAGTTTGAACTTGTGTCGGTAGGTGACCGCCTAGAGTTGGCGAACCAATTAAAAACCCTGATGATTTTTCGATCGCCGACTTAATTTCTTCAGGCTCAGCGGATTCACAGTTAATTAGTTCAACTGCTACACCAGCCTTAGTAATTCCTCTAGCAAGGGCGTTAGCAAGGATCGTGGTATTGCCGTAGGCCGAGGCAAATAAAAGAGTTACCGAAATATTTTGCTGTTTCTGAGCTTCGCTCCATTGACGATAAAGCTTGACTAACTCATGCATTCCATAACGGAGCATTGGTCCATGCCCAGGCGCATAGAAGATGGCAGGGATATCCGTTAATTTATCGAGGGCGGCTTCGACTTGGCGGACTTGATTCGCCATGGTGCTATCAAAATAGTAACGGCGATCGCCTAGTAACTCGCTCCAACCCTCATCAAATACTTGATCGCCGCAGATATGCGCTCCAAAAAATTTATCAGTATATAAAATCTGAGTTTTGGTATCGTAGGTACAAAGCTGATCGGGGTGACGTGGTGTAGAAGTAGGAATGAACTTGAGAGTATGTCCCTTGCCAAGATCTAGGGTTTCTTCACCACGCACTACTTGGATTTTGAGGCTTTCACCAAAGGTATCTCCTAAAATCTGACGCAAAGCGATCGCGCCTGGATTCGTACAAATAAAAATTAAATGCTTATTGATTTCTAGAAGAGCTTTAATGGTTTCGATACGGTTGGGATTAACGTGACCGAGAATGATATAGCTAATATCGAGAATATTCAGGCGATGGTGTAATTCATCTAGATAGGTATTGGTAAATGTGCCGCCAGGGGGATCAATCAGTGCTTGCAAATTGCCTTGAATTAAAAAAGAATTTGCGGTGGTTCCTTTCTCAAGCGCGTATTCAATCTCAAAACGTAGGCGATTCCAACTGCGCGATCGCAAAGCAATAGTTTCGGCGGCAATACTTACTGCTTGTACATCGCGGGGTTTAGTGGTAGACACGATCGCTATCTCCAGACTATTAGACTTATTTCAAGATAACTCTTGAAGTGTGCTTTAGCGGTTAACGCTATATTTGTATCTCTAATAATAGTGATTAAGCGAGCCTTCTCTTCTTTTGGCTTTTAAGATGGATCGTGACAAAAATAAGCGTTAGGTGTGATTATGATCACCCTTGCAAAATGTGCAATGATAAATCCAGACAAAAAGAAAAAGCCCACTGAAACCAGTGGGACTTACATTTTTGTGTTGAGTGCGGATATCTTAGATCATTTTGTGGTCAAAGATATTAAGATTTTTACTTGTTTTTGTGACTTTTTTGCGATCGCAAATTGTTAAAGGCTGGAAACAAGCAGTAATAGAGAGCTAAGCTTCGCCTAGCTCTCTATTATTCAAAAAATCTGAGAATACATAATATTAACTGCTTGATTTATAACTGCTTTTACTATGACTGAACAAGCCCAAGTCACCCCTCCATCTCCTTTCAAAAATCTTACGGGGGCAGCGATCGCGGCAACCCTTGCCACTGGGCTTTATGCTTTTACAAACATGGTTGCCCTGAAGTTAGCAGCCGCACCTTTGCAAACCACCAATACGCTCGCCAATCGGGTTGCCAATCTTGTGCGTACTGCCTTGCTGGCTATAGGTTCTGGAGCGACAATGATTTTTGCAATTATTGCTATAGGATTAGTTTTATTAACGATTAAGCAAGTATTTAGTTCACTTGTGAGCAAGATGAGCAAGAATCAGTAGCAATTTGCTCTCAAACCAAAGACTATAAAGTTGCACCCCCTGCGGGGTGCAACTTTATAGTCTTTGGTTTTTCTTAGTAATATTTGGATATATCTTCGCCTTTGTCAGCTAAATAACTTAGCGATCTAAATCGTAAGCCGACCAGTTGATCATAAAGAGGGTTAATCTCACACATCGCTGGTATGTGCATGATTTTCCGTCCGAATAAAACTACATCGCGCTCGAATGGGCATTGGGCTGGAACCACCTTACAAATTAAATTAGCAAGGCGCGAGTCACGGATATCCATGTGATCTAGCCATTCTTTAACAGGCTCCAGCAATTTGGGATGGTGTTCTTTGTGATGTGGTGCTGATTCTAGATTTTCGCGTAAATCATTGATTGGCTTTAATTCTTGACCAAGGGCTTTGCTAAAGTCTTGAATGATTGCGTCTTCAGTATCAGTGTACTCACCGTCTGCTAAAGCCATCATCACCGCCATTCGCAGAAAATTTTCTCCTGTGTTGCGATCGCTACCTAACCCCAGAGCCAAATCTTGAGCAGCAATTGGCTCAAAGTTTTGGAGAGTTATTCCTTCTGCCCATTTTTCACTGTGACTTATTTGATCGAATAATTGCTGTTCTTGTGCGCTGTAGTCGTTATCTGCTAGGGCGACGCTCATAAGTCCTCGCAGCCAAGCCGAAATCTGAGTTTGGGTATAGTGCAGATGATCTGTTTTCATAGCAAATTAATCTATCTAATTGATCACGCGGTAAAGTCTTTGCATTAAGTATCTCGGCGAAATAAAAACCAGAACTCAAAAAGCTGTAGCGCACGCTGCGCGTGCGCCACAGCTTTTTGGGTTTTAAGGTTTCTTTTGCCTAACTACTTACCTTGTTGATCATAGAGCGTTATCCCAAGCTTTGCACCAAAACAGAGCGAGAATAACAAAAAACGGTTAGGCGCTCAGGCAACTGGTAGCGTGAAATGAAATTGAGAGCCGTGACTTGGTTCTGAATCAACCCAAATCTCCCCTCCATGCGCTTGCACAATTTGACGACAAATATAAAGCCCTAGTCCAAGGCTTAGCGATCGCCGATTTAGCTTGCTGTTACTCTTTTTGTAAAGTTCAAATAGATGTTCAGTTTGCTCTTTGGTCATACCCACACCGCCATCAGCCACTGTGCAGAGAATTTGTTGATCATCTTTTTTGCTGGCAGAAATAGTTAGTTTCAACTGTGGCGGATTATGTTTAATTGCATTAGCCATCAGGTTTTGAAAGACTCGACACAAATATCCAGAGTCAACTAATACGGTGGGCAAATCTTGAGGAATCTGTAAACAAATTTCTGCTGCTTCTTTTTCCAGTAAAGGCTGAAGATCATCAATGGCATCTTGAATCACCATGGCAATATTCACAGGCTGTGCTTGAATAACCATGCCATGCACATCGTTGACATGGGACTCTAGCAGCGAATTAATCAGATTTAACTGGCGATCGCCACTTTGACGCATTCGTTTTAGCGTTGTTTGAGGTAATAATATGTCGGCATCTGGATTAGATGCCGTCTTCGCTAGATTATCGAGTACCATCATCAATCCTGTAACGGGGTTACGCAAATCGTGGGAAACAGCATGGAGAAATATCGTTAGGCACTCTTCAGCACGTTGGCGATCGCTAATTTCATTTTGGAGATTGAGATTCTGTAATTCAATTGTCTCTTGCTGTTTGGCAATCATTAAATGAGTACGAATTCTGATCAGAACCTCTTCATGCTCAAAGGGCTTAGTCACATAGTCCACAGCCCCCAATGATAGCCCGCGCACCTTATCTACTGTCTCTGAAAGCGCGGTCATAAAAATAATAGGAATCTTTTTAGTTTCGGGATTCGCTTTGAGAAGCTGACAAGTCTCAAACCCATCAATCCCAGACATCATCACATCCAGCAATATCAAATCGGGTTTGACATAAGATATCTGTTCAATTACGCTCTCGCCATCGGTGGCGACCAAGACTCGCAACCCCACATTTCGCAGTAGATTAACCAACACACTTAAATTAGTGGGATTATCATCAACAACTAGTACGCAACCTTCTAGAGAATCGCATATATTAGAACTCGCCAATGCTTTGTCTAATAGCATTTCTGGAGATTGACTGGATTTGTTTGATTGGCGATCGCTCATAAAAAGTCATCTAGTAACTAGAGTTAGATTATGACATCAAGTTTATCTGGCTTCAATGCTCACTGCGCCTAAATCTCAAGACTCAAGCTTGTGCGACAGCACAAGCTTGAGTCAATGCAAAAAGCTCAAAAAGCTGTAGTGCACGCTGCGCGTGCGCTACAGCTTTTTGGGGCTTAAGGTTTCTTTTCCACTTATAATCTGCTCAAACCTAAAAATCAATCAAGGTCAAATCTGTGTATAAAGTTTCCTCTGAGCAAAATCAGTATCTTACCTATACTTTGTCTGATGAGAGTACTGCTTCGATAATGGAAGTTGTGCCAGAACGTGGAGGTATTGTCACTAGTTGGCAGATCAATGGGAAAGAAGTTTTTTATCTTGATACGGAGAGATTTAAAAGCCCTGATTTGAGCGTTAGAGGCGGCAACCCGATTCTATTTCCCCTCTGTGGCAACCTACCAGATGACTCCTACAATGTCGGTGATACAGCCTATCAAATTAAACAGCATGGTTTCGCGCGGGAACTCCCTTGGACGGTGACAGCCCATGCTGCTGATATCGAAAGCGCAAGTTTAGCGATCGCCTTGGTTAGCAATGAAAAAACTAAGCTCGTTTATCCTTTTGACTTTCAGATCTCTTTTACTTACATTTTACGTGGTCATACCTTAGAAATTCACCAAGAATATAAGAATCTTTCATCAACTCCCATGCCATTTTCGGCGGGTTTCCATCCCTACTTTTCGTGCGGTGATAAGAATCAGATTAAAGTATCAATTCCATCTGTTAAATATCAGGATAACCGTACTAAAGAAAATATTGATTTTGATGGAAAATTTGATTTTGATCAAGATGAAATTGATGCTGTCTTTGGCAATCTATCGAGCCGTTCCACTTCGGTAATCGATAACAGTCGCAATCTCAAGATTGATATTGATTACGATGATTTCTTTACCTACCTTGTATTTTGGACAGTCAAGGGCAAAGATTTCTATTGCTTAGAGCCTTGGAGTGCCACTCGCAACGCTCTAAATACTGAGGAATATTTGATGGTTCTAGAACCAAATGAAAGTTGCTCCGCAGTCGTCAAAATCACAGCTAACTTTTTCTAGAACCTGCGCCATAGAGAATCTAAAAGCGACGCTTTTAGATTCTTTATGGCTTCTCATTATTAGCTGGCGCAATATAAAAACTGCCGATCAAGGCGATCGCTAACCACCATAGTAACTGCACCTGTGGGCGATACCAAACCGTATCAAATAGCCCATGAACCAACATTCCCACGATCATCGCGATCGCGGCAATGACCCATAGCCCATCAGCATCGCGATCGCTTCTGAGTCGATTGAGCGTCAGCCAGCCTTGATAGATAGCCGTTGCCACCAGCCAGCTATAACAAATAAAACCAATAATTCCTGTTTCTACCGTAATTTCTAAGGGAACTGAATAGGTTCCGAGGGCGCTATAGCCTGATCGTTGATAGAGAGGATAAACCAAATTAAAAGCTTTATTTCCTGTTCCAATTCCTAAAAATGGTTTTGCTTTGATCATATCGATTACGGCAACCCAAACATTCACCCGAAAAGCATTACTACTATCAGCAGTGCCAAAAATACTCAAAACCCTTGTTCGCAGAGCAGGGATCACAATAGTTCCGACTGCGATCGCCCACGCCATGCCACCCAAAGCCGCAGGCAATGTCCAAGTCGGCAAGCGCTTTCCCCACCAATAGACTAAAAGTAGCCCAAGTGTAAGCACTGTGGCAGCTAAACCCAGCAATCCTCCTCGACTCTGAGTTTGTACTATACAAAATGCCCCCGTTAAAGCAGTAATCGCGCCTAGAGTCTTGAGTCCCCAACCCTGCCAACGCAAAGCCGCGATCGCGCCCAAGGGCAAAGCCGCCATTAAATAGCCCGCAAACAAATTAGGATTACCTAGAAAACTATAAACCCGCGTAATACCTGCCGACTCTGAGGTGGGATCTGTCCATGTGGCAAGTTCGGGTGCGCCAAGATACCATTGCTGCACGCCGTAAGCACTAGCGATTAAGGTCGAGACCAGATAAGCGCCGACTAAAACCGATCGCCATCCATCACGCATCACGCGATTTAGCGAGACAAAGGCAAGCATATAGACTGTCAGCTTGATCAAGCCATCAAGGGCAGCCATGCGAACATTTGCCGCCGTGAGTAAGGTTGCGAGTGCAGCGATAAACCAGTAGCTAAGCAAAGGTGGATGAATCGGTGTCCAGAGATTTTTTGATTCTTCAGAGCGATCGCTCAGCCATAACATCAACCAAGCGATCGCTGCTGCTGCTCCGATTACACCTGTTTGGGCATTTTCCAGAAATGGCAAAGTTCCCAACATTACGACTAGCAAGCATCCCAAAAACTTGGTGCTGACTAAGCGACTACTTTCACGCCATGTTTGCAGAGGTTTGACTAATTCCCGAAAGGTAGTTTGCACCCACGCTTGAAACGGTTGCAGAAATTGGAGGATCGGCAGTTGCTTGGAATTCATAGAAAATAAGGCTGTACAGCCTATTGAGGCTTTAAAGGATACAGAGAAATTTTTGAAAGTGACGCGAAGCGTCACTTTCAAAAATTTCTTTGGGTTTTATAACAGCGCAAAGCGCTGTATCTCAGAACCTTACTGTATACTGTTTTGGAATTAATTCAGCAATTGATGAAGTGCCGCGCGGAGTGCGGTACTTCATCACTCAAAATTCATTATATGGAACCATTAAATTCTGCCTCTGATTACAATGATCGCGGTATGCAACGGGCTGAAAAAGGTGACTATCAAGGAGCGATCGCTGATTACACAGCGGCGATCGCCCTTGACCCTGACTACGCCGAAGCCTATTACAATCGCGCTTACGATCTTTCGGAAATTGAAGATTATACGGGAGCCGTTGCCGACTACAACAAAGTGATCGAATTGGCTCCTGAGGCTGCGCCTGCCTATTTTAATCGCGGCATGGCAAAGGCTAAGCTCGGTGATAGTGAGGGCGCAAATGCTGATTGCGAGTACGCCAGAAACCTAGGTCTATAGGAAGAGCTTAACAATTAGTTACAATCAATTAGTTACAATAATGAGGTTATCACTGCCTTAGCACAGCCTATCCCTATGACCCGTGACCTGCGATCGTTTCTAAACCTGCTCGAAGAGCGCAACCAACTCCACCGTGTTAAAGCCCTAGTTGACCCCCAATTAGAAATTGCCGAAATTAGCAATCGACTCCTGCAATCGGCGGGACCAGCACTGCTATTTGAGAATGTTAAGGGATATACAACTCCTGTGGCGGTGAATCTGCTAGGCACTGTAGAACGGGTCTGCTGGGCAATGGGCATGAAAGAACAGTCAGAATTGGAAGTCCTCGGAGTGAAGTTAGGTAAACTACAAAGCCCCAAACCACCTAAGAAGATTTCACAGGCGATCGAGTTTGGGAAGATTCTCTTTGATGTGGTTAAGTCCCGCCCACAAAAGATTCTATTTGGGAATGCACCCTGTCAAGAGGTGATATTAGAAGGGGATGCAGTTGATCTCGATCAAATTCCCATTCTCAAACCCTATCCAAAAGACGGTGGACGAGCGGTTACTTTGGCGTTAGTAATTACTAGAGATGTGGAAAACGGCATCCCTAATGTGGGTGTCTATCGTCTACAACAACAGTCAAAGAATACGATGACGGTGCAATGGTTGTCCGTGCGCGGTGGAGCCAGACATCTCCGCAAAGCGACTGAGGCGGGTAAAAAGCTGGAAATTGCGATCGCGATCGGTGTCGATCCAGTTTTAATTATGGCAGCGGCGACTCCAATTCCTGTGGACTTATCGGAATGGATCTTTGCGGGGCTTTATGGCAATGAGGGCGTGCAACTCACCAAATGTAAAACCTTAGATCTAGAAGTTCCCGCCTGCGCGGAATATATTTTGGAGGGAACAATTACACCCCATGAAGTTGGTACTGATGGCCCATTTGGAGATCACATGGGCTATTACGGTGGTGTAAATGATCAAGCGCCATTAATCAAGTTCCATTGCATGACCCATCGTAAAAATCCCATCTATTTGACCACCTTTAGCGGTCTGCCTCCTAAGGAAGAAGCAATGATGGCGATCGCCTTAAATCGGATCTATACGCCAATTCTGCGGCAGCAAGTTTCCGAAATCACCGACTTCTTTCTGCCAATGGAAGCTCTTTCCTATAAAGCTGCAATTATCTCGATCAAAAAAGCTTATCCAGGACAGGCAAGACGTGCAGCACTTGCTTTTTGGAGCGCTTTGCCACAGTTCACTTACACTAAATTTGTGATCGTGGTTGACCATACAATCAATATTCGCGATCCGCGCCTAGTCGTCTGGGCGCTGAGTTCCAAGGTTGACCCTACCCGCGATGTGTTTATCTTGCCTGACAATCCCTTCGATTCCCTTGATTTTGCTTGCGAAAAGGAAGGACTCGGTGGCAGGATGGGCATTGACGCGACCACAAAAATCTATCCTGAAACTGATCGCGACTGGGGAGATCCTTTAGAAAGTGATCCAGATGTTGCCGATATGGTGACACGGCGCTGGGCGGAGTATGGTTTAGCCGATATAAAGCTAGACGGAGTTAATCCTAATTTATTTGGTTACGATATTCATTAACTAATGTTACGCAGAGCGAAGATGAGAAACTAAGTGGCGGCGCGAAGCGCCGCCACTTACTTCTTATTTATGAATTGCTAGAAGGCTGCTTTAGGGAAATATCAATGGTAAATTCAGTTCCCCTTCCTAATTCAGAACTGAAAGACAACTTGCCGCCATGATTTTCGGTGACAATTTGATAGGCGATCGACAGTCCTAATCCCGTACCTTTCCCAACTGGCTTAGTTGTAAAAAATAGGTCAAATAGACGATTGCGTAATGAATCTGGAATACCATTGGCATTGTCCGCGATCGTAATTAGTAGGCGATCGCCACGGTTACCATCCTCGCTATCTAAAGGCTCTGAGTAAACTCTAGTCTGAATTACGATTTTAGATACCTTTCGATCTTCACGAACCCAGTGGGGAACATCTGCCAGCATTTGCCAGCTTCCCTTATCTAGTGCATCTTCTTCTAGCGCATCAATTGCATTGGTTAATAAATTCATGAACACCTGATTAAGCTGTCCTGCGTAGCACTCTACTAGCGGAATATCACCATATAATTTTTCGACTACAATTTCAGGACGGCTGGAAGTTGGCTTCAATCGACTTTGTAAGATCAGAAGAGTACTATCAATTCCTTCATGAATATCAACTGATTTACAGCCCTCCTCATCACTACGAGAAAACTTATTCAAAGATTGCACAATCTTTTGGATTCGTTCAGCACCGATCCGAATCGAACCGACTAGTTTGAGAAAATCGCTGGAGAGAAAATCTATATCAATTTCTTCAAGCTTCGACTGCACGGCTTCAACGGGATTGGGATAATGAGCGCGATAGGTTTCGACAAGGCTGAGTAACTCAGTGGTGTATGTATCGGCGTAGGCAAGATTTCCATAGATAAAATTGACGGGGTTGTTAATTTCGTGAGCTATGCCTGCGACTAACTGCCCCAATCCAGACATTTTTTCAGCTTGAATCAACTGAGACTGAGCACTTTTTAAATCTTGCAAGGCTCTCTCTAATTTCTCAGCTTGTAGGCGATACTTCTCTTCGGAAGCACGAACTAGGGCTTCGGCGGCTAGCCTTTCAGTAATATCGCGCAGACTCCATACCCGACCTGCAAGGGCAGCTAGTCCATTTTGAGGCTGTGAGTAACATTCAAACATTCTGCCGTCGTCTAACTCAACAATCTCAAAACTATTTTGAGACTCGCTCAAATCTTTACCAAAGCTGTGCAAATATTTGGAGGTTTTAATTCTTTTGTTTACATAGTGAAGAATATTTGAGTCATCTTGGGATCTGACAATGCGATCGGGAATCCGCCATAGATCAACAAATTTTTGGTTGCAAATCGTAATATTGCCGATCGCGTCTAACACCAAGATGCCATCGGCAGTTGCCTCAAGGGTTGCACCTAGCGCCGCAAAGCTTTTATTGATTTCGGCTTCGGCGGCTTTGCGATCGCGAATATTTGTGCAGATATAAGTTGTGCCAATTACATCTCCTAATGCACTTTTGACAGGGTTTACCCTCAGAGATATCGGCACTTTTTGGCGATCGCGATTGCACATCTCCAACTCACCTGACCATGTGCCACCTTGCATGACCGCCTTATGAATTGCCTGCGAGACTGAGGCATTAGCAAACAGAGTCGATAGACTTGGTAGCTTTTGGAGATCCGACAAAGTGTAAATAAACAGATCAACAAAAGCTAAATTGACATAAATGGGAATTCCTTGAGAGTCGGTAATGCAAACAGCATCGTTAGCACTCTCCAACGCTGTGCCAATTTTGGTGAAGGCATCCTCAATATGTTGCCTTTCCTCCATCTCATCAGCTAACTGGCGCTTGAGATTCTCTGATAAACGAATAGTGTTATCAGTGCTAATCGGATTACTGGCAACAATGATCCCGCCAGTCGAACCATCATCGGTATACCAAGGCTGCACTTGCCACTGAAATGTATCGCTCGACTCACCGCGAGTTGAAATCATGACTTCAACCGCAAAATTTATTTGCCCACCCATCAAACAACGTTCTAGTCCTTGATGATGCTTGACCGCATCAGGAATAGATTCATAGATATTTGTACCAATCAACTTAAGTCGGGGAATGCCCAACATTTTTATCCAAGGTTGGCTAACCAGCACATAATGCAGGTTACAGTCAAACATAGCGATCGGTACTGGACAAAACTCAACAAACCATCGCAGATACTTTTCTGCGTGGTTGGCACGGTTAACTATAGGACCCCAAGGAACTTTTGGATTAGCGTTGGTCATTTAGACCTTACTCTTTGATGAAATTAGTCAATTTAATGATCAAATTGTAACGGGTTCCTGATTTTTAGAGTGTGTTATGTGAACTATAATTTGCTTTAATTCCGCAATTTGGAGCAGTTCATGAGGATAGTCACCTCGGCCCAGCAATATCCTATCTTTGGTTCTGAGATCAATTGCCCTCATTGTCTGCAATCAATTCCAGCTCTGTTGCTGACTGACACTTATCTTTGCTCAAGACATGGAGCTTTTGAAGTTGATCGCAATGGTAGAGACCTAGTCCATTTGCAGTCCGATCGCCAGTGGCGGCTATGGAATAACGAATGGTATCGCCAACATACGCATCCAGACGGCATTCGTTTTGAAATCCATGAAAGTATTGACCGCCTATATACACAGGGATATCGATCTGTAAAGGTGACTATTGCTCATCGTTATATGGACTTAGTTAAGCCGTACTTGGAGAGCAGTCCCATTAACTCAAGGTTGCAGCGACTTTATGGACTGAGTGTAGAGTTTAGCCAACCGAATAACGTAAATGGTGATCTTGATCGAGCCGAGCGTTGGGAGGTAATTAATTTTGAAATCGAGAAAGAATTAGGAACTCCCAAGGGCTATCCCTATTTTCGTTCTTTTTAAGCTGTTGCTACCTTGTAGCGTTTTCTTCTAACCACAAAGAGGGTGGCGGCGCGGAGCGCCGCCACCCTCTTTGTGGTTAGCTTGTTTGTTGCCATGTTTGCCAACCTTGCCAGCGACCACGCCAACAAGCCCATAGCTTTTGACCAGCTCCATTAGCGTCCTTTGGCAAAAATCTTAGCCACTGAATCAAACCAAAGGCTTCGGATGTACCGATCGCGATCGCCCAGACCATGAATACCAACCTACGCAAAGGTGACAAATAACCTAACAGCGCCACTGTTTCATTGTGAACCGCATTAATTGATGCTTCTGAGTTAAAAGCATGGCGTTGATCTTCATCAAAGCGCTGAGCAGGAAAATGGTCTACCGCGATCTGGGGATCGTATATAAGTTTCCAACCTCTTTGCTTTAAAGTCAGGGAAAAAACTACCTCAAAATGTACCTGCGCCCCTGATCCCCGCATTCTTTGATCGAACCGCAAATCAGCGATCGCCTTACGTCGAAAACTCATATTTACGCCCTTCAGCACATCTACTTCGCGTCCCTCACCGATGCCGATATGATGATTGCCAATTAAACGCCCAAACCATTGCAGTTTGCCAACCAAAGGACGTGCGCCATCTTCTAATCTAGTGCCGTGATACACCCAATCGCGACCGCCCACTCCACCGATTTTGTCATCCGCTAAGTAATAAGCCTCGATCTTCTCTAGCCAATCGGGATGGGGCGCAGCATCATCATCGGTAAAGGCAACAATATCTCCCGTTACCGATTCCAGCCCAATATTCATCGCGGCAATTACGCCAGAAGCAGTCACTGTAGCGATCTGTAATGGCAAAGCTTCGCGATCAAAAGTTTCTAAAAATTGCCAAGTTGCGAGATCAGTATCACGGACGATTAGCCACAACTCATCAACTGGGCGCACCTGTAATTTGAATGCGGTCAAGCAACGAACTAAGTCTGGTGGACGCTGATAGGTCGGCACAATTACAGATATTTTCATGATTATTAATTTCCTTCAGTCTCCAATAACTCATGCACAAAATTAGCAAACCGATCGCCAATTACATCGTAATCAAAAGATTTCTTAGCGATCAAAGGGGCAATCTTTGCTTTTGTCTCAATGTCTTGCCATTGCAAATTATCTAACCAACGTGCACAACGGAAGTGAAATTCTTTACTAGCAGGATGGTATGCAGGCAAAGCCCAGCCTGCGGTGGCAGCATAGTCATAAAACCCTGGAATAGGACTCATAGCAACTGGAACACCACAAGCTAGATATTCAGGTAGTTTTGTTGTTAACCGAAAGCTTCCCAATTCATCAAGGGTCTGGGTCACAAAACCAATATTCATCACATTCATTGCCTCCACAACATCTAATTGGGGCAATCTTCCTGTAAATATGACTCGCGATCGCAAAGACTCTGGAACTAAGGATGAAAGTCTTTCTCTAGCGCTGCCATCTCCAACAATCAAAACCGTAATGTCGTGACGCTTGACTAATTTTAAAGCTTCAATCAATTCATAGCCGTAGCTATAGGATTGGCGATTATTCCAAAGTAAACTACCAACCACACCGCAGACTAAATGGTTTTCAGGAACTCCATATTTTTGCCGCAGATTTTGCCGTTCAGCAGTAGATTTTGGTTGAAACAGAGAAAAGTCTGCCCCTCCTTCGATGGTCAATGCTCTTTTTGCGCCAAGTTTAATTGCCGCGCCTGTTAGATAGGGAGTCCAGCCTAGAAAAGCGGTGCAATTTTTATAAAGCGATCGCTCGTAGATCTCCATAATATTGCCGATCACTAATCCCTTAGTCACCCGAAAAAATCCGCCAATAGGATCACCTGTAGAGATTATGTATGGCTGTTGCCAAGATTTCGCTGCTCTGATGAGGTTAATTCCACCCGCGCTCCCTGAACCTTCTTGATAGATTAAGTCCCATTTAGATGATGAAATAATTTGCCAAATTTCTTTGCTAGCCGCAATTTTACCGATCTTGAGGTTTAGATCGTGGTAAGTAACATTAGCGTTCAATTTTGAGCCAAGACTTTTTGAGCGCCGCGAATCAAGACTGCCTTCGCCACCAGTATTTAGACACAAAACTTTCGCAGGTTTTGACATTTACTTTTCTCTTAAGGTTTGTTTTTGAGTAGCGAGTAACTAATTGTGATACTCCCTTCCCAGTGAAAGATTAGCTATGCGGCGCGAAGCGCCGCATAGCTAATCTTTCACTGGGAAGGGAGTAATTCACCACGGCTTTCTAGGTTTAGCAAAAGTGGCAACGTAAAGCGTTGCCACTTTCCTGTTGTTAGTAATTTATGTTCCACAATGGAGTTCGCCGAACGAAGGTGAGAACACAAACCCCGACGCTGATATTCAGCCATCCACCAATTAGACTTAGCGTTGGTAGAGCTTGACTAAACATTAACTGATAAGTATTACTATCTGAAATTTGTGACGATATAAAAAGGCTAATCAGTAAAATTGCCGTCCCAACTTCCCAAGGCTGTAAATGATTTTTGTCGTAATTGGGATGATTGCTTTGTAAAATATTGGGTGCAACAATCTGTAAAAAAAATCTAGCGATCGCAGGGCTAACTAAACATACTCCCAACCAAGCGATCGCACTTTCGCCTGATACATCTGATGGTAGTGGAAAAACGAATAGAAATAGGATTCCCAAAGCTATAAACACTCCGCCCGCCAAGATGCCCGCACCCTGAGGCAACAATACATTTGATAAGCCAAGACTATCGCGCTCAGATTCTTGTTTAGCAAGATTAAACTCTTTACGAATAGCCCGACTTAGCTGATCCTGTGGTTGATTATTTTGTTCTTTACTATCTCTATTCACTGTAGAAGAAATCGCAGGAGACATCGTCATCGCTAGGGGCAAGGTTATGTCACAATTACTTCCCGATAGTTGCATCCAACTTAGTTCGCCACTCGCCTCCTGTAATTTGATTAGCGCAAGACTAGAAAAGGGTTGTAAGTAGATTGCATAATTCGCTCCAATGCCCCATAGTCCACTAAATTTTAAAAACAAAGTCTTAGTCGGCGCACATAGCTGTGCTTGCCAAGTGAAAAAGCCAGTCAATCCAGATGTTGTCAAAGCGATCGCAGTAATCGCCCTTACGCTGGGCGAGAAGTCTAACATTGTCCAGAAGAAAAAACCTAATGCCATCAACACTAAACTATTAAACTGCCTTGGTTGCTGCCCCAAAGACGAGGGACTGACTAAAACAGTACGATCAGAATAAGTAATCACACTTAATATATCGGAGCTGGCTAGCTCCGCCAACTGTACTTTTGATACCGCTTTAGATTGGGCTGAACGCCAAGTAAGTGAGATCGCAATACCTGTAAAAATAGCGGCTGGCAAAATCCACCAAATTGAGACTATGGATTTAGCCATATTTTCTGAAGTAGTCTCTAAAGCTGCTAACAGAAACAGCCAGTACGCGGTGATCCCCAATAACTGATATCTTGAAAATAAGTAACTTGAATTTTGACGACACACTTGCACGACTGACTTAGCAGTATACGTACCGATTACCAAGCCTAAAGCAGTTAGAGCAGACACCATAATCTGCAAGTCTGATCTATCCGCAAGCTCTAACTTAGAAAATGAGACTACAAGTATCAAAATCCCTGCAAATATAAAATTAACAGAAATAGGATAAGTTGCTTGTCTCCAGCCCCACCCAACCTTACCTGATATCAATTGTCGCTGCGATTGGGAAGAAGAGATTTGCATAGGCAGTAAGTTTCTTAGATAAAGTCCATAAAAAACTAGGATTTAACAGAAACAATAGTTTAGATGTATCAATTAACAGCTAAATCACACGGTAGCGATCGCTTCATGTTTAGCGAAAATCATTCGACCTGCTGAAGTTTGCAGAGCGCTGGTAACAATCACGATGACTTGCTTTCCTAAGTATTCACGACCTTCATCAATTACCACCATCGTGCCATCCTCAAGGTAGCCAATTCCCTGCGTTGCCTCTTTACCTTCTTTTAAAACTTTAATCTCGATCGCATCCCCTGGTAAATAAGTTGGACGCAGCGCCTGAGCGAGATCGTTGATATTTAAAACCTCAACCTGCTGTAAGTTTGCGACCTTATTTAGATTGTAATCATTGGTAATCAGAGTGCAGCTTAGCTCTTGGGCTAGGCGCACCAGCTTAGCGTCTACAGTATGCAGGTCTTCATAGTCTGCGGAATGAATGGTAATGCGATCAGTATATTCTTCACGCATATTATTCAAAATATCTAGTCCTCTGCGCCCCCGAACACGCTTTTGGTCATTAGAACTATCCGCAATTAACTGTAGTTCCTGAATTACAAAATGGGGAATTAACAACTGGCCTTCTAAAAATCCAGTCTCCATGAGAGTTTGAATTCGCCCGTCAATCACTGTGCTAGTGTCTAAAACTTTAGCCGAGGCGGTACGCAAAGTTCCATCAGCAAGTAAGCTGCTTTCAACATTGTTAGGATTGATCAAGCGAAGCAAAGCTCGACCGTGGGTATCGGATAGCGTCATCCCCGAATAAGCAAAAATGATGCTGACTAAGATAGCTGTCAGAGGCTTAATAAATGAAAAGTCATCGGGAATAGGGATTAAAAATAATGGTGCAAGCATCAAATTGGCAACTAACAGACCAAATACTAGCCCGACTGCACGCCCCAAAATTGTCTCAATTGGCAAGTCTCTGACATTTGACTCAATGCGCCGATAGGTATTCTGAACAATTAGTCCAGCAAATAATCCAACGAATGAACCTAGAGCTAGGGTAACCCAGCGAAAATTCATTACATTGAGATTAATAAGCATCTCTGGAGGGAGCAGATCAATGCCGTGAAAACCGGTACCTGCGCCTGCAAGAATAAATGTAAAAATGATAATAGCGTCAATCATAGGGCGGAACTCCGCTTAGACGAATAAATATAAAGAATTGAGATCAACATAGGTACATCTCAGCTTGTAACTGAGTTTATGTTGTAGATAATACTCTTCCAGTTTTTTCAAGCCTTTCCTTACAATTCTACACAACTCTAGTAATGGATTTGTGTAGATTGTCAAATATCAGCCCTTCTCATAGCGAAACCAGTTTTTATAGCTGCCGCCAATACTGTTAAGAAATAAACCCAAAAGAGAGAGGCGGGGGGGGGGCCCCCCCCCAAAGGGTTGGGGGTAATAAATTGGGCCGCCCATGATGATTAAAGGGGACCCAGGTATAAAATTTTTTAAAACAACGCAAGATCGACCCCCCAAAATT